>JBDKFN010000015.1:0-32995 GCA_039798705.1 Bacteroidota bacterium | reverse complement strand
GTACAAAATACAATAAGTATTTTTATATGAAATTTGAATATGAAGGATAATTTTCTGAATTACAATAACTATGTTTCTGTAGACTGTGTAGTTCTAGGTTATAATGAAGTAGAAAATAAGCTTCAAGTTCTGTTGATCAAGCAAAAAGGCCCCGCGCCCAATACTTCTGAGCTTTTTAAACCCCAATTTGCTATTCCCGGAGACTTAATTAAAGAAGAAGAAAGCTTAGACGAAGCCGCTGCACGAATTTTAGAAGATTTAGTAAATGTGAAAGGCTTATTTCTTGAGCAATTTTACACTTTTGGACATCCTGACAGGGTGAAAGACCCCAAAGATGCGGATTGGTTAAGCACTAGAAGGAAAGACCCATTGGCCAGGGTAATTACCGTGGCATATTTGGCATTAGTTCGCATCGATCAAATCAACCCTTCGGCTGGTTATTTTGCAGAACAAACAGCATGGAGAAGTATTAAAAAAATTCCAAAATTGGCTTTTGACCATAACACCATTGTTGCCAAAGCACTTGATATTATCCGAGAACATCCCGAGCAACATATTGTAGGCAGGGAATTACTTCCGAATAAATTTACACTCAGTCAATTGCAAAACTTGTATGAGGTTATCCAAAACAAAGAGCTTGACAAAAGAAATTTCAGAAAGTCTATTAAGAACAATGAGTACTTAATTACACTTGATGAAAAACAAAAAGGCGTATTGCACAAACCTGCTCAATATTACGCTTTCAAAAAACCTAAAAAATAAATTAGTTCCAACGATTTAAAATCCATTGATCTTGAAAAATCTTTTTAGAAAAAAGTCTGTTGCAGGCATCCTTCAAGAAATGAATGACAAAAATTTGTCAGATGGACATCAATCCTTAAATAAAACTTTAGGAGTAAGAGATTTAACAGCATTTGGCATTGCCGCTATTGTTGGTGCTGGAATTTTTAGCACCATCGGGAAAGCCAGTGCAGACGGAGGCCCTGCGGTAATCTACTTATTTTTATTCACAGCAATTGCATGTGGATTTGCTGCGTTTGCCTATGCAGAATTTGCATCCATGGTTCCAGTTTCCGGAAGCGCATATACTTATAGTTATGTTGCATTTGGTGAAATCGTAGCATGGATTATAGGTTGGTCTTTGATTATGGAATATGCCATTGGAAATATAACAGTTGCCATTTCCTGGTCAGATTATTTTACTGGATTTCTTCATAGCATGGGGGTTCATTTACCCGAATGGATGACGATGGATTACCTAAGTGCAAGTAAAGGTTTTACTGCTGTAAATAAACTTATTCAAAGCGGAAAAGATTTTACGCAACTTGATAGCACACTCCAAGACGCTTACCACGCATTTCAATTAAGCCCTACACTATTCGGCTTTCATATTGTATTAGATATACCTGCACTTTTTATCATTACGCTAATTACTTGGTTAGTATATAGAGGAATGAAAGAATCGCGCAATGCTAGCAATATCATGGTAGTCATTAAACTTGCCATTATATTATTAGTTATTGCGGTGGGTGTTTTTTATGTAGACACTGACAATTGGAACCCATTTGCACCCAATGGAGTTGCAGGTATTTTAAAAGGGGTTTCCGCTGTTTTCTTTGCATATATTGGCTTTGATGCCATCTCTACTACAGCCGAAGAATGCAAAAACCCTCAGAGAGATTTACCTAAAAGTATGATGTGGGCAATATTAATTTGCACCGTTTTATATATTGCCATAGCATTGGTATTAACCGGAATGGTTAATTACAAAGCACTCGCAGTCGGAGATCCATTGGCATTTGTTTTTGAGAAATTAAACTTGAAATGGCTGTCTGGCATTATTGCAGTTTCTGCAATCATTGCTATGGCTAGTGTGCTTTTAGTTTTTCAAATGGGTCAGCCCCGAATTTGGATGAGCATGAGCAGAGATGGATTATTACCAAAAGCATTTTCAAAAATTCACAAAACTTACCAAACCCCTTCATTTGCTACAATTGTAACTGGCTTCGTTGTCGCAATCCCTTCCCTTTTTATGAACCTTACCATAGTTACAGACCTTTGTAGCATTGGTACGCTATTCGCGTTTGTATTAGTTTGTGCTGGCGTTTTAAAACTACAAAACAATCCTAATGTACAAAGAGGAAAATTCAAAACACCTTATCTCAATGGCAAATACATATTCTCAATCGCCTTAATCATTGGGTTAATGTATTCTTTCATTTATGAAAAAGCAAACTCCATGGCTTTTATAAAAAATGAAGCGAAAATAATCAGCCCTACAAAACTAATTACCAGTTTAGATACAGCAAGTATTTCTAAACTACAATCAACTATTAATTTATATGATGTAAAAGGTTTCGATGCTGCAAATCACGATGCGGTTACTTACTTAGAATCTTTACCCGAAAATAAATACCATTCCTTCTTGAAAACTTCTAATTTAAACGAAGAAGTTTACACAGAATCCGGATGGGAATTATTCAAGCACAAAATTCCACTTTGGATATTCTTTATTAGCTGTATGGTTTTAGCCGTGCTAAGCTTCAAGTATAACTATTCGCTGATACCTTTACTTGGCTTAGTTTGCTGCCTTTACATGATGTCTGAGCTAGGCATTTCTAACTGGATTGGGTTTGGAATATGGCTTTTAATTGGTTTAATAATTTACTTTAGTTATAGTAGAAAAAAAAGCAAACTAAATATTCTATAAAAATAAAAAAACCGCAAAATTTGCGGTTTTTTTATTTTTATAGTTTCTGCTATTGAATTCTAGTAAGCTTACAATTCTTAACAGGCGAAACGAGTAATGGTACTGTTTCTACCGTCACAAAACTAAGATCTAAACCAAAGCCTTTTTCCTCAGACAAACTTAATTTTTTCAATATAAAATAGATTTGCATAAATATTTTTTCATGCAATGGCAACGAATTGTCTGCCGATAATTTTTTCTCTAAAACAATGAATCTAAAATCTCCAGGAATTTTATGTTTATGCAATGATTCATATTGACTAGTAATATCTACTTCCCCGTTTTTAACTAAGTCTTCTACTACTTTTCTAAACAATACATTTATCTTTTGCTCCACCCTAAAGCCTAATTTAAACTCAATTCTAAATGCATGACCAGGGACCAATTCAATCACTTTATATTCTGATGTATAAGGTTCATCTTGAACATCCACATGCACGAACCAATACATATCAGCGCGTTTAGGTTGTTTTTGAAAAATAGAATAAATAATTTTCGACTCAATTTCTGAAGTGAAATTTGATCCGCTTAAATAAACCAATTGCGATGCGTATTTAGGAACGGTTTGATCCTCGCTTAGTTCTTTTAATAAATCTTTGTAATCATCTAATTCGGCATACTTCACATACCTATTTTTAATTTTTCTTGCCCTAATCCAAGACCACATAATGATAAATAATGCCAATCCAATTACTAAAGTAACCCAGCCTCCGTGGCTAAATTTACTTAAGTTCGCAACTAAAAATGATAACTCAATGCTTGAATAAAGTAAAGTTAAAATACCAATTATCCAAAGCGATGTTCCAATACTATAAAGATAGATCATCAGCAATACTGTAGTCATCAACATGGTTAAGGTGATAGACAAACCATATGCTGCTTCCATATTGGTAGATTCTTGAAAATACATAACAACAATTAAACATCCCATCCATAATAACCAATTGATGCTTGGTACATAAAGTTGACCTTTAGTTTCTGTTGGGTAATTGATTTTTACTTTTGGCCAAATGTTAAGCCTAACTGCTTCTGAAATTAAAGTAAATGAACCACTGATTAATGCTTGACTGGCAATGATTGTAGCAATCGTTGCAATTCCAATTCCATAAATGATAAACCAAGAAGGCATAATGGTATAGAAAGGATTGCTTTCTAATAGCATCCCATCTTGCGTTAACAACATAGCACCTTGACCAAAATAATTTAACAACAAAGTGATTTTTACAAAAGTCCAACTGATTCGAATGTTGTCTTTTCCGCAATGGCCTAAATCCGAGTACAAAGCTTCAGCACCTGTAGTACATAAGAACACTGAACCTAAAATCCAAAATCCACCTGGATGGTGTGCTAATAAATTGAATGCATATACAGGATTTATTGCATGTAAAATTGCAGGATGTGCAATCAACTGATTTAAACCTAGCACCCCTAGCATTGCAAACCAAACAAACATAATTGGACCAAATGCTTTACCTACAATGTTAGTACCGAACTGTTGCAAGAAAAATATTCCAGTGATAATTAACATTACGATTGGAACAGTAGCGATATCAGGATATAAAATTCTCAAACCTTCAATTGCAGAAGAAACAGAAATAGGTGGTGTAATAATACCATCTGCTAGCAAGGTGCAACCGCCTATAACCGCTGGTATAATCAACCACTTCGCTTTTCTTCTAACTAAGGTATATAAAGAAAAAATTCCTCCTTCACCCTTATTGTCTGCTCTTAAAGTAATAATTACATACTTAATTGTTGTCTGTAAAGTTAACGTCCAGAAAATACAAGAAATTCCTCCATAAATAACAGAAGCTTGAATTTGTTTTCCCTCTCCGATTATTGCTTTTAAAACATACAATGGAGACGTACCAATATCACCAAAAATGATACCTAAGGTAATTAATATGCCAGCGGCAGATAATTTGTTTGTTGCTTTATGATTCACTGTTTTTGAATATGATGCCAAATGTATGATTTGAAATGAAATTGACAAAATAAATGCCATTAAATACTTGATTTTAAGGAAATAAAACGGTTTTAAGTCTAAATGGATTTTTGCTTTAAAGACCAAACAGTATTGTATATCTATTATATTTGTATTAATGAACCCAAAACTGTGCTTATGTATTTTTATGTTGATTGTTGTTCATTGGAGCAGTTTTGCCCAATCAACACTTGATCATAAAAAAAACACAGTTAATACAACCATTCAAAATAGCCTAAAGATTAACCCTGATTTCGGTGATGAAAAAATAGAAATTAGCTTTAATTTAGACAAACAAAGCTTTGTAAATATTAAAATAACAGACCTATTAGGCAATGAACCTTTTTCGTTGTTAAATGAAAGATTAGCGTCTGGAGAATTCAAAAGGAATTTTAACATTCCAATAAAACTAGCGAAGGGCGTTTATTTTATCAAAGTCAATGCGGGCAATGAGTTAATCATTAAGCGCATTAGTGTTCAATAAACAGTTTTCCACAATTCTTAAAAATACCTTTTTAAATTTTGCTTTTTTTTTGAATCAGCAACAGAGTAATTAATATCTTCGCAGAAAGCCAATTTGAAATGAAAATAATTGCAATCGGAAGGAATTACCAAGAACACGCCAAAGAACTAAACAATCCTGTTCCTAGCAGCCCTGTTGTTTTTCTAAAACCAGACACGGCCTTACTTAAAGAAGGCAAAGCATTTTTTCATCCCGATTTTTCAAATGATATTCATTATGAAGTAGAACTAATTATCAAAATTGGAAAAGAGGGCAAACACATTCAACCTAAGTTTGCAAAAAACTACATTGAAGCCATTGGACTTGGCATTGATTTTACCGCAAGAGACCTTCAACAAGAATGCAAAGAAAAAGGATTACCATGGGAAATTGCAAAAGCATTTGACCATTCCGCACCCATTGGAGAATTTATTCCTGTTAATGAAATCAACGACTTAAATAATATTTCTTTTAGCTTAAATAAAAATAATACCCCCGTACAAACAGGAAATTCTTCAGAAATGATCTTCAACTTCGAAACAATTATTACTTATGTTTCGCAAAGATTTACCTTAAAAAAAGGAGATCTTATATTCACTGGAACACCTGCAGGTGTTGGAAAAATTAACATCGGTGATTTATTTGAAGGCTATATTAACGATCGAAAAATGCTTAGCGTGCCAATAAAATAATAATGAGAGAAAAAACAAAATCATTTAGTTTTAAATTTATCATATCCTTAATTACTGCATTTTTTCTGTTGACAAATTTTGCTTTTAATTACAGCTACCCTTCAGCAATAAATAATGCAGATAAATCTTATCCTAAAAATTATTTTCGTTCACCGCTAGACATCCCATTGTATTTATCAGGCACCTTTGCTGAAATGCGTCCAAATCATTTACACTCGGGAATAGACATAAAAACGAATTCAGTTGAAGGTCTGCCTGTTTATTCGGTTGCGGATGGATACGTTTCTAGAGTTAGGATTCAAGCAGTAGGCTTTGGCAATTCAATTTATGTTACTCACCCAAATGGATATGTGAGTGTGTATGCTCACTTACAAAGGTACAGCCCCGCAATTGCTAAGTTTGCTAAAAAATTACAATATGAAAACCAATCTTTTGAGTTAGATACATTATTAGACCCAAGTATTATTCCAGTTAAAAAAGGAGAGCTCATTGCCTTGAGTGGTAACTCTGGAGGCTCAGGTGGCCCTCACTTACATTTCGAAATCAGAGATGTAATTACAGAAGAACCAATCAATCCATTACTTTTTGGTGTAAACGTAGCAGACAATGTTGCACCAAGTATACAAGCAATTCAAGTTTATCCATTAGACGAAAATAGCTCTGTTCATCTTCAAAAACAAAAAATCAGATTCCCTGTAACTGGTTCAAAGAATAATTACAGCATTAACAATAATGAAATCATTGATGCTTGGGGTACTTTGGGTATAGGAATTGAATGCATCGACTACCAATCAAATTCATCCAATCAAAATGGTGTTTATGCTATTGAACTAAAACAAAATGGGGAAAGAATTTACTTTTCTAAAATGGAGCGTTTTAATTTCAAAGACACCAAAGCCATCAATTCGCATTGCGATTATAAAGAAAGAAATAATTCAGGAAGATGGGTGCAAAAAAGTTTTGTTGATGCAGGAAATCCGCTCACCATTTATAAAGACCTAACTAACAGGGGCAGAATAGTTTTAGAGCCAGGTGATATTTACAATATGGAATACATTGTTACAGATGCAGTAGGTAATGCATCTAGCGTAAAATTCACCATCAATTGTTCAGCAAAAAATCCTTATAATTTTAATTTTAGTAACAATAAACCAACACCCGAGTTATTCCCTTTTAATTTAAAAAATATTTTAGAAAGGCCACATGTAAAATTTACATTTAAGCCCAATACCTTTTACGACACAACCTTTGTAAGCTATGAAAACAGCAAGGGTCCAAGCTCCGGATTTTCTTCTATTCATACGATTGGAAATAGAAACATTGCCCTCAACGATTTCTTTGACATTGCCATTCAACCTGAAAGAACAATGACTGATTTTCAAAAATCAAAAGCAATAGTTTTTCAAACTTTTAGAGGAGCAGTTGGCGGGTATTACGAAAATGGATTTGTGAAAGGTAGAAGTAAAATTATAGGAGGATTTTATATTGTAGCAGACTCTGTTGCTCCAAGCATTAAACCTGTAAATATTTCAAATGGAAGAAAAATTTCAGGAAATAAAATCACTTGTAGAATTAGCGATAATTTATCTGGCATAAAAAGCTATAATGCCTATATAGACGACGAATGGGTGTTGATGAATTACGACCAAAAATCAGCTACATTGGTTTATTATTTTGACGAAAAATGTCCTTCAGGCAAACATGTTTTCCGTTTAGTTGTTACAGATCAAAAAGACAATAAAAGTCAATATTTAGCCACATTTTATAATTAGTAAACATGAGTAAATTAACTGTCGGAAAAAAGGCACCGAAATTTAAAGGAGTAGATCAAGATGGGAATAAAATTCAGTTGTCTGATTTTGAAGGACAAACATTGGTAATTTATTTTTATCCCAAAGACAATACACCAGGTTGCACAGCACAGGCTTGCGATATCAGAGATAATTATAAAGCACTAAGCAAAAAAAAGATTGCTATTATTGGCGTTAGTTGTGATGATGAAAAATCTCATTTAAAATTTATTCAGAAGTTTGAATTGCCATTTCCTTTAATTGCAGATACGGATCAAAAAATAGTCAATCAATTTGGTGTTTGGGTAGAAAAAAGCATGTATGGCAGAAATTATATGGGCATTGCTAGAACAACTTTTATCATAGACCCTAATGGTGTCATTAGTCATGTAATTGAAAAAGTAGACACAAAAAACCATAGCGCACAAATCATAGCAGCACTTTCTTAAAACCGTCGTTTTTTGTAAAATTTTAACAATTTGCTTCAAATGTGTAGAATTTACACAAATTGGGGAAAAATCTGGACCACCATTTCTTGCTGACTTGCTTTATTTCCATAACTTTGAACCAATAAAAATCAAAGAATTATGTCAAGTATTTCAGAATTAGAAAAAATCGCCACTCAAGTTAGAAGAGACATCGTTAGAATGGTACATGGCTGCCAATCTGGTCACCCAGGCGGTTCATTAGGATGCGCAGATTTTTTAACTGCATTGTATTTTCATCAAATGAACCACAAAGTGGATTTTTCGATGGATGGTAAAAATGAAGATTTGTTCTTTTTATCAAATGGGCATATTTCACCAGTATGGTATTCTGTGTTAGCTAGAGCAGGTTATTTTCCTGTTGCAGAATTAGCAACCTTTAGAAAATTAAATACTAGACTTCAAGGTCATCCAACTACAGCCGAACATTTACCAGGCGTAAGAATGGCATCAGGTTCTTTAGGGCAAGGATTATCCGTTGCACTTGGCGCCGCTGAAACAAAAAAATTAAACAACGATAACGCTATTGTTTACACACTTCATGGCGATGGAGAATTACAAGAAGGTCAAATTTGGGAAGCAGCATTATATGCGGCACACCATAAAATGGACCGAGTAATTGCCACAATAGATTATAACGGACAACAAATTGACGGTTCTACCGAACAAGTGTTGAGCCTAGGTAACCTTGCTGCTAAATGGGAAGCATTTGGCTGGGAAGTATTACATACCAACGGTAATAACATGCAAGAATTAGTTGATTGCCTTGCATTAGCAAAGTCAAAAACCGGCGCTGGCAAACCAATAGTTATCATTATGAAAACTGAAATGGGTGCAGGTGTTGATTTTATGATGGGCTCACACAAATGGCATGGTGTTGCACCGAACGACGAACAATTAGCAACTGCATTAGGACAATTAGAAGAGACTTTAAAAGACTACTAAACCCTTGCAAGAACTTAAAGACAATTTCAAAAGCAAAATATTACGCAATTCCTTTTGCGCAGTATTTTGCTTTTTGTTTTTGCTGTCAAGTGCTCATGCACAAAACAAAAAAATACCCACTAGATTATTGTTTATTCTTGATGCCTCAGGAAGCATGGCAGGCAAATGGCAAGAAGGCTCTAGACTTGATGCTGCTAAAGCGATTATAACCCATATGGCCGATAGTCTATCTAAAGAAAACATTTCCTTTGCATTAAGAATATACGGCCATCAATCGGAAAAATCTTTAGTAGACTGTAACGACACTAAACTAGAATTGCCCTTTGCTAAAAGCACTGCAGCCAATTTAAGCGAAACGCTTGCAAGGGTTAGCCCTAAAGGGTACTCTCCAATTGCCTTATCTTTAGAACAAGCAGTCAACGATTTTACATTAACAAAATATGAATGTAAAAATGTAATTGTATTAATTACCGATGGGTTTGAAAATTGCGAAGGCGATGCTTGTTTAGCTGCAGAAAAACTACAAAGCGCAGGTATCTTTTTTAGACCATATATTATTGGATTAGGATTGAATAGTGAATCGAAAATTAAATTTGACTGTGTTGGACAAGTTTTTGAAGCGAATGAAACAGCAAATAATTTCAAAGAACAAATTAGCGAAGTGGTAATCTCTACCATCATGAACCCAACAAGTTTGCAAGTGAACCTATTGAATGAAGCAGAAAAGCCAATTGAAACAAATGCAAACATGACATTTTACGATCACGAAAATAAATCGATAAAATACAATATTATTCATACCCTTAATGCATCAGGAAATCCAGACACCTTATTTGTTGATCCTCAAAAAAAATACGACTTAAAAATTCACACGTTGCCAGCTAAAGAAATAAATAACATAGAATTAATTCCCGGCAAACATATCATAGCGGCTACAAGTGCTGGTCAGGGCTCACTTAAAATGAGCATAAACGGAACAAGTAAATACAAAAACTTACAAGCTATCATTAAACAAAAAAATCAAATCATCAATATCCAAAACGTCAACACAACACAAAATTATTTAACAGGAATTTATCAAGTTGAAATTCTCACTTGCCCAAGAATAATCTTAAAAGACGTGAAAATTTTACAGTCACAACAAAATATAATCAATATTCCGGCTGCGGGTACTTTACAAATTAACAAATCACAACCAGGATACATTTCTATTTTCAAAAGAGAACAAAATACCTTGACACAAATACTTGTTGTTCCAGTTGGAGCAAACAAACAAACCATACAATTACAACCTGGAAATTACGAAGTGAGTTTCAGGGCAAAGAATGCCATTAGCAATAAATCTACTATTCAGAAAAAATTCAATATTGTTTCTGGCATAGCAACAACAGCAAATTTTTAAATGAAAAGGAATCATTCGAAAAGCTTATTTTTATTTTTAGTACTGCTGCAATGCATTGCTAGCATTGGGTTTGCTCAAATAAAAACAAGCACTGCTGTAAAAACACGCATCTTATTTATGATGGATGCATCTGGAAGTATGACAAATAATTGGAGCACTTCTAACCGTTTCAAAATTTCCAAAACAGTAATTGCGGCAATGGCAGATTCCTTGCAAAAAAATCCAAATGTTGAAATGGGATTACGTGTTTTTGGGAGCATGTCGCCATTAAGCGTTCATGATTGCAAAGACAGCAGAATTGAAACACCCATCAGACCAAACAATGCAAACAACATCAAGTTAAAATTAAATACGTTAAATGCTAAAGGTATTACACCTATTGCATATGCACTTGAACAATGTGCATATGATTTTGTAGGTAGTAACGAAAAATGCAGAAACATCGTTATTTTAATTACCGATGGAATTGAGTCTTGTGAAGGAAACGCATGTGAGGTTTCTAAACGGTTACAACAAAAAGGAATCATCTTACAACCATTTATTATAGGATTAGGTTTAAGTGCAGAAGCAGCCGCAACATTTGATTGCATTGGAAGATACGATGATGCGCAAGATGAAATTGGTTTCAGAAAAGCGCTGAAATCTACCATGAATTTCATTTTAAACAATACCACCGTACAACTTAATTTATTAGATGAAAAAGGGAAAGCGACAGAAACAAATGTGCCGGTTACATTTTATGATAATGTTGTTGATGTTCAACGCTACCATTTTATTCATACTTTAAATGCAAGAGGAAACGCAGATACTTTACAAATTGACCCAATCAATAATTACAATATTGTTGTACATACCACTCCTCCTATTGAAAAGAAAAATGTAAGTATTGCAACCAACCAACATAACATCATAACTATTCCTGCAGCTCAAGGCGAGTTGCTTGTCACTACGGATGGACTTAGTACCTATAAAGAATTAGCTTGCGTAATCACCAAAGCAAATTCAGAAGAAACAATTGATGTACTTACCATTAATGAGAAAAAGAAATACCTTACGGGCTTATATGACATTGAAATATTAACCTTGCCTCGCATTAGTATTCAATCTACAAGAATTGCTCAAAGCGAGTTAACCACTATAAAAATACCCGCACCAGGCCTTGTTACCATTTTAAACACCAACGCAGTTCCGGTTTTAGGAAGCATATTTAAAGAAAAAGGACAAAGTTTAGATTGGGTATGCGATATTAATGGGAATTCAACAACAGAAACAATAACTTTGCAACCTGGTAACTATCGCTTAGTTTATAAAAACAAAGGCTCTAAAAGAGCGATGACGACAAGAGATGAACGATTTAAAATAAGTTCGGGGAGCTCTGCAAATATTAGATTTTAAAACTTTATAAAATGAAACAATATACTTACACAGAAAAGAAAGACACTAGATCGGGATTTGGTGCTGGCTTATCAGAACTTGGAAAAACAAATGCAAATGTAGTTGCATTATGTGCGGACTTAACTGGTTCGTTAAAAATGGATGCCTTTGCAAAAGAGCATCCTGAAAGATTTTTTCAAGTAGGAATTGCAGAAGCTAACATGATTGGAATGGCTGCAGGAATGACCATAGGTGGTAAAATTCCATTCACCGGAACTTTTGCAAACTTCTCAACTGGTAGGGTATATGATCAAATTCGCCAATCAGTTGCGTATTCAGAAAAAAATGTAAAGATCTGTGCATCACATGCAGGTTTAACACTTGGAGAAGACGGTGCAACACATCAAATTTTAGAAGACATTGGATTAATGAAAATGCTTCCTAACATGGCAGTTATTAATCCCTGCGATTATAATCAAACCAAAGCTGCAACCATTGCAATTGCAGCACACGAAGGACCAGTATACTTAAGATTTGGTAGACCTGCGGTTCCTAATTTTACACCTGCTGATCAGGTATTCGAAATTGGGAAAGCAGTAATGTTAAATGAAGGAAAAGATGTCAGCATTTTTGCAACTGGTCATCTAGTTTGGAAAGCAATTGAAGCAGGTCATCAATTAGCTGAAATGGGGATTAGTGCAGAAATCATTAACATTCATACCATTAAACCATTAGACGCACAAGCTGTTATTAATTCTGTTAAAAAAACTAGATGTGTAGTAACCGCAGAAGAACATCAAAAAAATGGTGGCTTAGGCGACAGCATTGCTCAAATACTAGCAGAACAGTTTCCTGCTCCTATTGAAATGGTAGCGGTAAACGATTCATTTGGGGAGAGTGGAACACCAGATCAATTGATGACTAAATATGGCTTAGATGCCATTAATATTGTTGAAGCGGCGCAAAAAGTTATGTCTCGTAGATAAAGAATAAAACAAATTAGAAAAGGGTGGTCGTATCAATTACAACCACCCTTTTCTTTTGAACCAAATATAAATTAATAGTGTAACTACTATCATCAAAGTTATAGCATAAAAATATCCATATTGCCAATCAATTTCTGGCATCACTTTAAAATTCATTCCATAAATTCCAACAATAAAAGTAAGCGGTAAAAAGAAAACCGAAAAGATGGTTAATACCCTAATTACCTCATTGGTGCGTTGTGCAGAAATCGATAAATACAAAGACAATAAGTTATTGATCTGTTCATTAATTTGATCAAAACCAGTTTCTAGTTGTATGAAATTATCTAGCATATCTCTGTATAATGGATCTTTGCGCTCTCCTTCTTGAAGCTTGTGTACTATGGCTTTAGAGAGAAATAAAATTCTTGAAATTACAGATGACTTTCTTTTAATTTGATATAAATTCTTGAGCAAATTAGGAACCCTACTTTTCAAAAATATTTTTGATTCATAGAAATCAATTTCTGTTGCCAATTGCTCTTCCATTTGCTCATAAGATAAAATGACTTTATTCATAATTAAATAAAGTAGATGTGTTACATCCTTACACTTATTTTGTAACACTTGTTTTTCATTCAAGTGCGCTAAAAATAATTGCTCACTTCTATGTATCGTAATGATAAAATCTTTCCCGCAAAAAATAGCAATTTTTCGACTTACCTCTTGAATCGTATCTGCTTCTGGTTTTTGATCTGAATCGAAAATTCGTGTTATGATAAAAATAAAATTATCAAACTCTTCTGCCTTTGGTAAATGATCTGGATCTAAACAGTCTTGGACAGAAGTGGTATGTAAATCAAATTCAGTGGCAACACTTTGTAATTCTTCCAAGGTTGGATTAACAATGTCTATCCATCGAAAATTTGCAGTTGTTTTATTTGAAAATTCTTGAACCATATCTCAAATTTAATAATCCTTTATAGAATATTTGTATTTTTGAATATGTTAAACTTAAGGCAGCTTTTTCTAAGTCATAATGCACAAACCACCGATTTTCCATTATCGTTGGAAATTGTGTGTGCAGAAGGTTTATACCTTTACGATAAAGACGATAAAAGCTACCTCGACCTTATTTCAGGCATAGGAGTTAGTTCTATTGGCCATAGACATCCTAAAGTTGTGGAAGCAATTAAAAAGCAGGCCGATGAATATTTGCACCTAATGGTATACGGTGAATATATTCAAAGTCCTCAAACGCTTTTAGCCGCAAAATTAGCAGCACTGTTGCCAAATAACCTATCAAGTGTATACTTAGTCAATTCTGGTTCTGAAGCGATAGAAGGTGCCATGAAATTAGCTAAACGATATACAGGGAAAACACATATTATCGCATGTAAAGATTCTTACCACGGCAGTACACAAGGCGCCTTGAGTATCATGGGCAATGAATCTTATAAACAAGCCTACCGTCCATTACTTCCAGACATCGAATTCATTGAGTTTGGCAATATAAAAGACCTAGAGAAAATTACACCTGCCACTGCGGCAATATTTTTAGAAACCATACAGGGAGAAGCAGGCATTCGATTGGCAAGCAAAGAGTTTTGGCAAGCCATACGCGAAAAATGCAACGAAACTGGCACCTTATTGGTATTAGATGAAATTCAATGCGGCATTGGTCGTAGCGGAAAATTTTCAGCATTTGACCATTATGGAATTGTGCCCGATATTTTAATTTTGGCGAAAGCGTTAGGCGGCGGCATGCCAATTGGCGCGTTCATCTCTTCGCCAAAAATCATGAATTCATTAAAAGAAAATCCAATTTTAGGTCACATCACAACCTTTGGCGGACATCCTTTAAATTGTGCAGCAGCATTGGCTACTTTAGGGGTAATGGAATCAGAAAATTTAATTGAAACGGTAACCGAAAAAGGAAAGCTCTTTCAAGAACTTTTAGTACACCCAGAAATAATTTCCTTTAGAGGTGAAGGATTAATGCTCGCTATTCAATTAAAAGATTTTGACTTTAATAAAAAAGTAATTGATAGGTGTATAGAAAACGGCGTAATTGTTGACTGGTTTTTACATTGTAGCGATTCGATGAGAATAGCACCACCATTGACGATTAGCGAAATTGAAATTAGAAAAGCTTGCAAAATAATTATCGAAGCCATCGATGCAATTGCAAATGAAAATTAGTGCATTTTACTGCGCTTAATTAAATAATTAGTCAATACTTTATCAAATCCATCTGTAATATTGGTTGGTATAAAATCAATTTTATACTGAAAACATTTCTCTTGCATTTGACTTAGAAAACCTGCAACGGATTGCTGGTAATTATTTTTAATTGCTGCCGTATTTAATTTCAGTATTGAACCATTTTCCAAATCAACAAACTCAATTTGTTGGTCATTGAAATCTAAATCAAGTTCTGTTTTTTGATCCATTACATGAAAAACGAGCACTTCATTTTGATTGTATTTTAACTGTTGCAATGCAGCAAAAATGGAATCGTGGTTATTGACATTTTGGAAAAAATCAGACAATATAATAACTAAAGACCTTTTCGGAATGGTATCTGCAAGCGTAGTCAATACTTCTGGGAGTGCGGTTTTAGCTAGTTCTGGAGCTGCACCCAGTGTTTTTTCTAATTCAAAAAATAAATTTTTCTGATGAGTAGTCGTTGATTTAGTAGCTGAAGTATAACTAATTTTTTCATCGAACAAAGTAAGCGCAAAAGCATCTCTTTGTTTTTTTAATAAAGTAATTAATGCTGCCGCTGTTAATGCTGCAAATCTAATTTTGTTTTCTTTTTGAGCTGGATAGTACATTGAAGAAGAAATATCCATCACAATATGACATTTCAAATTAGTTTCTTCTTCATACCTTTTGGTATAGATTTTATCTGTTCTTCCAAAAAGTTTCCAATCAATATTTTTTATGCTATCTCCTTGGTTGTATTGCCTGTGTTCTGCAAATTCAACCGAAAAACCATGAAATGGACTTTTATGCAACCCGGTCACAAACCCTTCTACCACTTGCTTTGCAAGGTATTCGAGGTTGTTGAACTGTTGTAGTTCTTTGAGCGCTGAAAAATCTTCCATGGTTAACTATTCAATAAATTTAATATAAAAAATGCGCTAACTTTTTGGGTTAACGCATTTTTTAAAATTATGTTGAAATTACATTTGGGCATCTAATTTTTGAGCCAAAACATTTTTAGGAACTGCTCCAATTTGTTTGTCTACTATTTCACCGTTTTTGAAATACAACAATGCTGGAATGTTTCTGATTCCGAATTTCATTGAAATACCTGGATTGTTATCTACGTTAACTTTTCCAATTACAGCTCTACCTTCATATTCTTTAGCAAGCTCTTCCACAACAGGACCAACCATTCTACATGGTCCGCACCATTCCGCCCAAAAATCTACCAATACTGGTTTATCTGATTTAATGACTAATTCGTCAAAGTTTGCATCTGTTAATTCTAATGCCATGATCTTTAATTTTAAGTTTATATAATTAATTTTTTATTTAATTCAATCGGAAGTTTACACCATTCAATGTTTTCAAACCATTCAGAAAATCATTTGTAGGGTTAATCATCCACTTTCTACTTGGCACTTCTACGGACAACCCGTCTTCGGTATCAATAATGCCTATTTTTAACGAACAATTTCTTGGAATATCTAATTGATTATTTTCTTCAATTAATCCTGTTATTCCATCTACCACCTGTTCGTTTAAGTCGCTAAGATAAATATATATGGTCATATTTTTAGCCATTTTATCCCTTACTTCAGGCAATAATTGAATAAAGTTGACTTTAAACTCCCATTCACCTTTACGACCATAACGCTCTTGTATCTTCCCTTTTAAATAAAGGAAATAACCATCTGTTATAAATTGTTTGAACTTCAGGTAATCTTCCCCAAACAAAGCAATTTCATGACTTTCCTGGTAATCTTCTAACATAAAGGTTCCGTATGGCTTGCCCGTTTTAGTAGTTCGATGTGAGGCCACCGTAATCATACCTGCAACCGCTAATTCCCTGTTTTTCATTTGATCAAAACGAACGATGTCTTGCTCTTGAACAGCTTGACCAATATCGCCTTCAGAATCGGAGGCTTTGTTATTGATAAAGGAGTTAGAATTACCCGCAAATTTTTGAACCATTTTTAAATCAGCAATGGTTGCCGAACAAAAATTGGTGAGTTCAAATTTATATTCATCTAAGGGATGCCCTGATATATAAAAACCAACAACGTCTTTTTCAAAACGCAATCTTTGTAAAAATCCCCACTCATCACAAATTGGAAGTTTAGGTTCTGGAATGTGTGCTGCTGTTCCGGCACCAAATAAAGAAGATTGCGAAGTGGTTAAACTATCTTGGTAATTGGCACCAAATCGTATGAGTTTTTCAAGGGTAGTTTGCGTTTCATTTTTTTCAACGTGAAAATAGGACGCCCTGTGAATACCAAAAGAATCAAATGCTCCAGCCTGCGCTAAAGATTCAAAAGTTTTTTTATTCGCTGTTCTTAAATTAATTCTTCTCACTAAATCAAATACAGAAAAGAACCTACCACTTTTATCACGCTCTTCAATAATTGATTGCACTGCTGCTTCGCCAACTCCTTTAA
The DNA here is from genome assembly GCA_039798705.1 of Bacteroidota bacterium. Classification (GTDB taxonomy): domain Bacteria; phylum Bacteroidota; class Bacteroidia; order Sphingobacteriales; family Sphingobacteriaceae; genus CAIKLP01. The sequence goes on along the minus strand of JBDKFN010000015.1, from coordinate 15,458 downwards.
TTGCACCCAACCCAAATCTAATTTGTCCGATTTCATTTACAGAAAAAGGATAAATACTTTCATTGATGTCCGGTCCTAATACCGATATATTCATTCGACGCGCTTCTTCCATAAAGAAAGTAATCTTGTCAATATTGTTTAAGTTATGTGTCAATACAGACGACATGTATTCCGCCGGATAATGCGCTTTTAAATATGCTGTTTGAAAGGCAACAAAAGCATAGCAAGTAGAATGCGATTTGTTGAATGCATAAGAAGCAAAAGCTTCCCAGTCTGTCCAAATTTTATCTAAGGCTTTTTCATTTAAACCTTTTTCTTTTGCACCGTTGATAAATGTACTTTTTAAACCATCCAAAATTTGACGGTCTTTTTTACCCATTGCTTTTCGCAAAGTATCTGCTTGGCCTTTTGTAAAACCGCCAATTTTTTGCGAAAGCAACATCACCTGCTCTTGATATACTGTAATGCCATACGTGTCGCTTAAGTACTCTTCCATTTCTGGTAAGTCGTAAGTCACTTGTTCTCGTCCGTGTTTCCTCGCAATAAATTTTGGAATATATTGAATAGGACCTGGTCTGTACAAGGCATTCATTGCAATTAAGTCTTCGAATTTATCTGGTTTTAAGTCTATCAAATGTTTCATCATTCCAGGAGATTCAAACTGGAAAGTTCCATTGGTATCTCCCCTTTGATAAAGGGCTAACGTTTTTGCATCATCTAAAGGAATTTTATCAATATCAATTTCAATTCCTTTATTTTTTTTAATCATTGCCAATGCATCTCGAATAATGGTTAAGGTTTTTAAACCCAAAAAGTCCATTTTAATTACGCCTGCATCTTCAATAACTTTACCGTCGTATTGTGTGATTAATAATTCTGTTTCCTTAGATGTAGCAACAGGAATAATTTCTGTTAAATCTTTTGGAGCAATGATAATACCTGCAGCATGAATACCTGTGCCTCGAACAGAACCCTCTAAAATCAATGCTTCTCGAAGTACATCTGCTTTTAAATCTTTTGACTTATAAATATCTCTAAGAATTTTAATATTCTCAATATCTTCTGGTTGGTATGCCTCTACATCTTTTAAACCTCCTGGTCCATCAATATTTGCAAGCATTACTCGATTGAGCTCTGTGCCTGGTTTATCAGGAACTAATTTTGCAAGTGCGTTTGATTCTTGCAAAGGCAAATCCATTACACGCGCTACATCTTTGATACTCATTTTTGCAGCCATGGTACCATAAGTTACAATTTGTGCAACTTGATTTTTACCATATTTGTCAACTACATAATCAATAACTTTTTGTCTTCCTTCATCATCAAAATCCGTATCAATATCGGGCATTGACTTTCTATCTGGATTTAAAAAACGCTCGAAAAGTAAATTGTATTTTATCGGATCAATGTTTGTGATTCCAATGCAATAGGCTACCGCAGAACCAGCAGCAGAGCCCCTTCCAGGCCCAACAAAAACACCAATGTCTCTTCCTGCTTTAATAAAATCTGCTACAATTAAAAAATAACCTGCAAAACCCATTGTGCGAATGGTGTGCAATTCGAAATTCAATCGCTCTTCAATTTCAGGAGAAATATCTCTGTATCTTTCCTTCGCACCGGTATATGTTAAATGATGTAAATATTCGTCTTGTGATGTAAAGTTTGTTGGGATTTGAAAATTAGGCAACATGATATCTTGCTTCAATTTCAAGTGCTCAACCTTTTCTACAATTTCATTTGTATTGTCAATTGCTTCAGGAATATCATGAAACAATTTATTCATTTCCGCTTGCGTTTTGAAATAAAACTGATCGTTATAAAACGCAAATCTTCTACCTTTCACAAAAGCATCATCGTCCGAAAACTCTTTCATGGTAGGCGTACTCTGCTTTTCGCCAGTATTGATACACAATAAAATATCATGCGCATTAGAATCTTTTTGATCCACATAATGGGAATCATTGGAAGCAATCACTTTTACATTGTATTTTTTTGCGAAACCCAATAATACTTGGTTGACTTTTTCTTGCTCTTGCATATCATGTCTTTGCAATTCGACATAATAATCTTCACCAAAAATATCTAACCACCACTTGAATTCTTTTTCTGCTTCCGCCTCCCCTTTTCTTAAAATTGCTTTAGGCACAGATGCCCCAATACAACAGGTTGTAGCAATTAAGCCTTCATGATATTGTAATATTAATTCTTTATCTATTCGTGGATATTTTCCATATAAACCATCTATGTAACCAAGTGAACATAGCTTCAATAAATTCTGATATCCTTTTGGATTTTTAGCTAATAACAATTGATGAAACCTTTGGTCACGGTCATCTTTAGTAAATTGTCTTTTATGCCTATTTTCAACTACATAAAATTCACAGCCCACAATTGGTTTTACATTGTGCTTTGCCGCTTCAGCCACAAACTTAAATACCCCAAACATGTTTCCATGGTCAGTAATCGCCATCGCTTTCATGCCATCTGCAGCCGCTTTCTTAAAAAGCTTTTTTACATCAGCAGCCCCATCTAAGAGTGAAAACTGCGTATGAACATGTAAATGTGAAAAATCGGGCATATTTAACTAATTTGTAGCTTCAAAGTTAAGGATATGCTTCGCTCCTTTTTGGCAAATTTTCCACATTTTTTTTAAAGCTTGATTTATAGGAATTTATTTTTTCACAATAGCCATAACCACTATTTTGGCATGTTTTCAAGATTTTTAAGTCATATCTGCTTCATTACACCCAAAAAGCATTCCAAATGCGCCAGAATCAATAATTTGAGACTTAAAAAAATTTATCACTTGAATTTTAAATTATTTACAGAAAAGGTTTGAACTTTAGGATAGAAAAATTAACTTTGCGACATCAAAAAAAACGCCTTTTTAAGGATTATTTTTAACAAAAAATACAAATAAACATGCCAAATATTGGGAAAATTGCACAGATTATCGGTCCAGTTGTCGATGTAAGTTTTGCTGCTGAGAACGCTAAATTACCAAACATCTTAGATGCTTTGTACGTAACTAAAGAAAACGGTCAAAAAATCGTTTTAGAATGTCAGCAACATTTAGGTGAAGACCGTGTTCGTACCATTGCTATGGATTCTACAGACGGATTAGTTCGTGGAATGGATGTAATTGATACAGCGTCTCCTATCAAAATGCCAATCGGCGAAGGAATCAAAGGAAGATTATTCAATGTTGTTGGTGAAGCCATCGACGGTATGGAAAACCTTTCAACAGAAGGCGGTCGTGCAATCCACAATAAACCTCCTCGTTTCGAAGATTTATCTACTGAAACTGAGATCTTATTTACAGGTATCAAAGTAATTGACTTATTAGAGCCATATGCAAAAGGTGGTAAAATTGGTTTGTTTGGTGGTGCCGGTGTAGGTAAAACAGTATTAATTCAAGAATTAATCAACAATATCGCAAAAGCATACGATGGTCTTTCTGTATTCGCAGGAGTAGGTGAGCGTACCCGTGAAGGTAATGACTTATTAAGAGAGATGATCGAAGCAAATATTATCCGTTACGGTGAAGATTTCAAACATGCTATGGAAAATGGCGATTGGGATTTAACTAAAGTGGATAAAAATGCATTAAAAGAATCTAAAGCTACCTTTGTTTTCGGACAAATGAATGAGCCTCCTGGAGCACGTGCACGTGTTGCCTTGTCAGGTTTAACAGTAGCAGAATATTTCCGTGATGGTGATGAAAACTCAGGTGGTAAAGATATCTTATTCTTTATTGACAACATTTTCAGATTTACACAAGCGGGTTCTGAAGTATCTGCATTATTAGGTCGTATGCCGTCAGCAGTAGGTTACCAACCAACATTGGCTACTGAAATGGGTATGATGCAAGAACGTATTACTTCTACTAAGAGAGGTTCAATTACATCTGTACAAGCAGTATATGTTCCTGCCGATGACTTAACTGACCCTGCTCCAGCTACTACATTTGCCCATCTTGATGCTACAACTGTATTAAGTAGAAAAATTGCTGAGCTTGGAATTTACCCAGCGGTAGATCCATTGGATTCAACTTCAAGAATTTTATCACCAGAAGTAATTGGCGATGAACATTATGGTTGTGCGCAACGTGTAAAAATGATCTTACAACGTTACAAAGAATTACAAGATATCATTGCAATCTTAGGTATGGATGAATTATCTGAAGAAGATAAATTAATTGTATCAAGAGCTAGAAGAGTTCAAAGATTTTTATCACAACCTTTCCATGTTGCAGAACAATTTACAGGTTTAAAAGGAGTATTAGTAGACATCAAAGAAACCATCAAAGGATTTAACATGATCATGAATGGTGAAGTTGACGAGTACCCTGAGATGGCTTTCAACTTAGTTGGAACGATTGAAGAAGCAATGGAAAAAGGTAAAAAATTACTAGCAGAAGCAAATGCTTAATTAATTTATTTTTACAAATAAATAGAACACATGCAATTAGATATATTAACACCAGATAAAAAAGTATTCTCAGGAGAAGTAAGCTCTGTATCAGTTCCAGGCGCTAAAGGTTCTTTTGAAGTATTAAATAACCACGCTCCAATTATCTCCACGCTTGAAAAAGGGATGGTAAAATTAAATGGAAAAGATGGTAAAATGGAGTTTGAAATTACGGGTGGTGTAATTGAAGTGTTAGACAATAAAGTTATTGTATTAGCAGAGTCTATTTAATTATAAAATCATTTAATAAAAAAAGCGTTGAAATTTTTCAACGCTTTTTTTATTCCTAAAATTAAATAATCCAATTATCTCACTACAGAAATTGATTGTGTAATTACACCTTCAGGTGTTTTAATTTGATAACAATACAAACCTGCATTCCAATCATTCGTTGCTACTTGAATGTTGTTTTTTCCTGCATCAAGTTTAATAACAGATTCGTAAACTAATTTACCTGTTAAATCCATCACCTTAATAGCGCCTTCACCTGCACTTCTTTGGTTGAAAGTAATATTAACTAAATCTGAACTTGGATTAGGATAAGTAGCCGCTTGTAATAAGGCATCTACACTCTCTAAGCCCGCAGCCACACTGCCATAGAACGATAAGTCATCTAAATATAATGTGGTGCCTACAGGCGCACTTGTTAACGCTGCAGAATCCGTTGATAAAGTACTAGTAGTACTAAAAACTATAATTGCAGTATCTGGAATTTCACCTGTTGCATAAAACAATGGAATAGTAAATTCACTGAAGGCAGTTTTATTAGAGAAAACACCAAAGCCAACTGCAACCGCTTCTTGCTGTCCGGTTAATACATTTCTTTTCATTAAGGAAACCAATGCTGTTCCAGAATCCGCTAAAAGACCTTGCGAATATTTATAATATCCTCGAAGCTCTGCAGGTCTACCCGCATATGGGAAACCAGGATTAATTGTTGCACTTGCAATGTCTAAACTTCCAGTAATCAACAAGCCTGGCACACCAGTAGAGTCTCCTGTATTTTGTGCATAAGACTCTAGTTTAGCTGCATAATTACCACCATGTTTAACACCTAACGATTTGGAAACATTTGCTCTTGGCAAACCTCCTGTACCTAAAATTATTGAGAAATAATTTGAAGAAACATAACCTGTTGGTTCATTAAATAAAATCACATTTGTCCAATTCTCAAATCCGCTATTTACTAACGTTTGCGCACTTGTTAGCTTACAATTGACCAACAAAGTGATCAATAAAAGCATGCTTACTTTTTTCATTTTTTTAAAATTATAATATAAAAACAAATATACTAAACCCTTTAAATAAAAAAAGCCCCATGAACAATGGGGCTTTCTAATCAAAATTGCAACACAATTATTTAGTCTAGGCCAAATGTCAATCCTATACAAAATGTATTTAAGTCTGGGCCTTGAGAAGGTTTAAAAGCAGAATTTGGATATACTTTCGCATAAATACCGGTACTACCATAGCTTGCGCTAAGCATGTAACCTAATCTCAAGTCAGCCAAATTATAATCGTCATCGATTTTTTGTTTGCCTTTTTCTTCACTAATTTGTTTTTGTCTTCCGTTCAACAAATAGCCTAATTCAACGCCACCTGCAATCGCAAGCCTTTCACCATTTCTCAATGGCTTGGTTGCAAAATGCAATTGCAAAGGAACTGTAACATATTTAGCCATCAATTTATTTTTTGAATAGTTAATGTTATCAATTGTTGTTTGCATTGAATCTGCTCTTGGAGTCAAGGTAACATTTTTTGCAAAACGATAATTATTCCAATCAATTCCAATACCTGCAGAAAACTGAATGTAATTTTTGTAAATTCTAAAATAATCTACATATGCTAAATTCACGTTAGTCGATTTACTATTGATCAATTCTAAGTTGTTATTTGGTAAAGATAATGCAGTAGAACCGTCTTCTAACCAACCATTGTATCCAATGCTAAATTCCAAACCACTTCTATCATCTAGCACTTTTTTTGATTTTTTACGATCTGCTCTTGAAGCTTTATTGCGGTCATTATCTAAACCTCTGAACTCTCTATCTAAATCTTTTAATTCTGATTTAAGCTCCGCCTTGAATTCAGACTTATCAAAGAAATCACCAAGGGTATCTTTCTCAATCCAAATTTTTTGAATATTAGGCTCGCCAATGATTACAATCTTTTTATTGCCAACTGAGATTTGCGTAGTATCCATTTTAATCATCGAATCAATATTGATTTTACTATCAGAATAAATCATCACTGTATTTTCGTTGATTTGATTTCGGCGCTTGCCTTTTCTGCCTTTAACATTTGAGCTCTTGTTAACCTCAACATGCACTTGTTGGGTTTTTCCATCATTACTTATGGTGGTATCTATCTTTATAATCATTGACTGCGGGGCGTCCTGACCATTCATGTTTTTTTCGATGCGAATAATCTTCATTTGCTTATTTTCACCTTCAACAGAATCCATCTGAACAATCATTTTCTCTGGCATAGCAGCATCGTTGTTTTTTTCAATGCGGATAATCTTTACTTCTTTTTTCCCAACTACAGGGACATCGGATTTAATAATAACTGTTTTTTGTTGCGCAAAAGAAATTCCTACGCAGGCAATCACCATTAAAATACTTGTACTGATTTTTTTCATATTATCTATTGTTTTTTATTTGATCTACTTTTACAATTCCTAAATTAAGACTTAATTTTCTAGCACCATTAGGGCTTTCATTGATAGCAATTAAATCTATTCTTTCTCTACCTGTCACTTTTTGTGCAAGGTATTCAAGCACTCCAAACAAAGAATTGATCTCTTTTTTATAGGTTTTGATTTGAGCTACACTTACAGGCTGAATTTGTGGCTTTACAATATTTGCAGGCTTTACAAATTCTTCTTCAACAGGCTTTTGCTTTTTATCTGCTTGCTCCACATCCATTTGTTTCAAAAGTTCAAGTGCTTGAATCTCCGAATTTGTTCTAATAGGTGACTTCGGTTGAATATCTATAATTGATTTTTTAGCTGCTTTAATTGATCTGTTTGCTCTCGACTTTACTTCTACCACTCCAGCAATACGACGGTCTGTAGCAATTGCTTTTTTATTTTCTTTGACAACTGAATTAATGGGCTGAGTAATTGCATTATTTTTTGCAATTGGCTGTGTTGTGTTTAATTGTTTTGTATTTAAATTTTGATTGACAATTACGAAACCTATTAGCAATAAAATAATTGCAGCGTATTTTAAATAATTTGTTTTTCTTTTTTGATTGACGCTTTGATCTATACGAGACCAAAGGTCTGCTTCAAGTATAGGCGCATAATTGTCTAAAGCATCTTTAAACAAATCATCAATTTTATTTTTATCTAACTGGCTCATGGCTCAATGTTTCTAATTGTTTCAAGCGTTCTTGTAATATTACTCTTGCCCTTGCTAATTGCGATTTAGAAGTACCTTCCGAAATGCCTAATTGTTTGGCAATTTCTTGATGCGAATAACCTTCAATGGCAAATAAATTGAAGATCATTCTAAATCCAGGTGCTAAACCTTGTATTAATTTTAATAGCTCTTTTTGTTCAAACGATGTTGTTAAACTAACCGCGGTATTTTCATCTTTAATGTCAGACAAATCAACGGCCATTAAACTTTTTTCGTTTTTTCGAAAATATTCGATGGCGGTGTTAATCATTATTTTACGAACATAACCTTCGAAAGAACCTTCGCTTTTAAAGAACTTAATTTTTTCAAACAACTTAATGAAACCCAATTGCAATACTTCTTGCGCTTCAAATTCTTCTTTGGTATATCTCAAACAAAGACCATACATCTTTTTCGCATACAAACCATAGAGCAATTCCTGCGAACGCCTATCCTTCCTCACGCATCCATCAATTAACTGCTCTTCTGTTAATTTATCTTCAAATTTTGGCGCCATTATTTATAAGATGACTAAAAGAGGTTTCAGGTTGCATGGCTTTATAAAAAAACACAATATTAAAATTAACTTTCTGATAATCAATTGATTTAATTTTTCTTGTAAAATGTCAATTTACAAAAATAGGCGGCTTTTAAGTAATAAATAGCCTTGAAACCCACAAATAGGCATATTTTTTCTTAATTTGCAGGCTATACTGATTATCCACCTATGGAAACAATTGAAGTTTATAAACCTAAGAACAATATTCGATTTGTAACCGCGGCCTCGCTATTTGACGGTCACGATGCAACTATTAATATCATGCGCCGAATTTTACAATCTTCGGGTGCGGAAGTGATTCATTTAGGACATAACCGCTCGGTCGAAGAAGTGGTAAACTGCGCAATTCAGGAAGATGTTCAAGGTATTGCAATGACTTCTTACCAAGGTGGGCACAACGAATACTTTAGGTATATGTTCGACCTTTTGAAAGAAAAAGGGGCAGGTCATATTAAAATATTTGCTGGTGGTGGCGGTGTAATTTTACCAAATGAAATTAAAGAATTACAGGCATATGGTATCGCTCGAATTTACTCTCCAGACGATGGTAGAAAAATGGGCTTACAAGGTATGATCAATGACATGATGCAACAATGTGATTTCCTTACTCGGAATCAAATTGATGGCAGCATTGAAGTTATTAAAAATAAAGAAGCGGCTAAAATAGCGCATGCCATTACTGTTGCAGAAAACTTTCCAGAAAATGCAAGTAAGTTTTTAAGTGAAATTCATCAATTAATTAATGGTAAAAAAATTCCAGTATTAGGAATTACTGGAACTGGAGGTGCTGGAAAATCTTCATTAGTAGATGAATTAGTTAGAAGATATTTAATTGATTTTGAAGAGAAATCTATTGCCATTATTTCCGTAGACCCTTCGAAAAGAAAAACTGGCGGTGCATTATTAGGTGACCGTATACGCATGAATGCAATCAACAACCCTAGGGTTTACATGCGTTCATTGGCTACAAGACAAGCTAACCTTGCGCTTTCTAAATATGTTCAAGAAGCAATAGACATTTGCAAAGCTGCTGCCTACGATTTAATCATCGTAGAAACATCTGGCATTGGTCAATCGGATACAGAAATTACTGAACATTGCGATGTTTCATTATATGTAATGACACCAGAATTTGGTGCTGCTACTCAATTGGAAAAAATTGACATGCTTGATTTTGCCGATGTAGTAGCTATAAATAAATTTGACAAGAGAGGTGCACTAGATGCCCTAAGAGATGTTAAAAAACAATATAAAAGAAATCACCAGCAATTTGATTTAAGTGATGATGCTGTGCCTGTATTTGGCACCATGGCTTCGCAATTCAACGACCCTGGAATGAATGCACTTTACAGCGCATTGATTCGTCAAATTGCAGCTAAAACCGGAATCGCATTTGATTCTAAACTTGCATTGTCAAACGCACAATCAGAAAAAAAATATATTATTCCACCAGATAGAACAAGGTATTTAGCAGAAATAGCAGAAGCCAATGCAGCTTATCATTTGTGGGTAAAAGAGCAAGTGCAGATTGCACAAAATATGTATCAGTTAAGAGGCACCATTACGCTTTTAACCGAAACAAAAAACAATGAAATCGATACGGCTCCACTTGAAAAAAGATTTGAACAATTAAGCGAGCAATTAAATTTTGATTGTAAACGTTTATTGAATGAATGGCCTGAAACTTTACAAAAATATAAAGCAGCATTTTTCGTATATCAAGTAAGAGATAAGGATATTAAACAACCACTTTATTACGAAAGCTTATCTAAGTTGCAAATTCCAAAAATTGCATTGCCAAGATATGAAGCTTGGGGAGATATTTTAAATTGGTTGCTAACTGAAAATGTTCCAGGAGAATTTCCATATGCTGCTGGTGTATTCCCATTAAAACGTGATGGAGAAGATCCAACTAGAATGTTTGCAGGCGAAGGTGGTCCAGAAAGAACCAATAAAAGATTTCACTATGTATCGCTAGGGCAGCCAGCACATAGGCTTTCTACTGCATTTGACTCTGTAACATTATACGGCGAAGACCCACACATTAGACCTGATATTTACGGAAAAATTGGTAACTCAGGTGTGAGTATTGCTACGCTAGACGATGCTAAAAAATTATATTCTGGTTTTGATTTATGTTCACCGAGCACTTCTGTATCGATGACAATCAATGGCCCTGCGCCAATGATGCTAGGCTTTTTCATGAATGCAGCCATTGATCAACAATGTGAAATCTATATTAAAGAAAATGGTTTAACGGAAGAAGTTGAACAAAAAATAAATAAAATTTACAAAGACTTAGGTATTGCAAGACCTCAATACCAAGGCGAATTGCCAAACGGCAACAACGGCTTAGGCTTAATGCTATTAGGTGTTACAGGAGATCAAGTTTTACCACAAGACGTGTATCAAAAAATAAAAGCGAAAGCAATTGCTACCGTTAGAGGAACAGTTCAAGCAGATATTTTAAAAGAAGATCAAGCGCAAAACACTTGTATATTTTCTACAGAATTTGCCTTAAGAATGATGGGCGACATTCAGAAGTTTTTCATCGACAAACAAGTTCGCAACTTTTATTCTGTTTCTATTTCAGGATATCATATTGCGGAAGCTGGCGCAAACCCTATATCTCAGCTTGCATTCACCTTAAGTAATGGCTTTACTTTTGTAGAATATTATTTAAGCAGGGGAATGAAAATTGACGATTTTGCACCCAACCTTTCTTTCTTCTTTTCAAATGGTATAGACCCTGAATATGCTGTAATTGGTAGGGTTGCAAGAAGAATATGGGCCAAAGCGATTAAATATAAATACAAAGGGAACGATCGTTCTCAAAAACTTAAATACCACATTCAAACTTCTGGTAGGTCATTGCATGCGCAAGAGATTGACTTCAACGACATCAGAACTACCTTGCAAGCGCTATATGCAATTTACGATAATTGTAATTCGCTGCACACAAATGCTTACGATGAAGCCATTACAACGCCTACAGAAGAATCTGTTAGACGAGCGATGGCCATTCAATTAATCATCAATAGGGAATTAGGGTTAGCTAAAAACGAAAACCCTTTACAAGGGTCATTCATAATTGAAGAATTAACTGATTTAGTTGAAGCAGCAGTACTTGAAGAATTCAAAAGAATCTCTGATAGAGGTGGTGTTTTAGGTGCCATGGAAACCATGTATCAAAGAGGAAAAATACAAGAAGAATCTTTGTATTACGAAACCTTAAAACACAACGGCGAATTCCCAATTGTAGGGGTAAATACCTTTTTAAATAAAAATGGATCGCCAACCATTGTTCCTTCTGAAGTAATCAGAGCAACTGAAGAAGAAAAGCAATTTCAAATAGCAGCATTACAACAATTTCAACAAAGAAACGCCAGTAGAACCGCTGCATTAATAAAAGACTTACAAGATCAAGCCATTGCAAATGGCAATATTTTTGAATCTTTAATGGAAGCCAGTAAATATTGTTCAATTGGACAAATTTCAAATGCGCTTTACGCTGTAGGCGGGCAATACAGAAGAAATATGTAAATAAAAAAAGCTCCACAAAATGGAGCTTTTTTTATATTAACACTACCTTTTCCAATCGGTCTGGAATGTTTATATTTTCGAATCCAGCTTTCATTAATTCACTTTGTAAATTTTCTTGCGCTGCAAGATCACCATGTACCAAGTAAACTTGTTTAACTTTTGCAGGATCTTGACAAGACATAAACTTTAAAAGCTCTTGGTAATCTGCATGTGCGCTGTAAGAACTAATTTGTGCAATGGTAGCATTCACTTGAAATCTTTTATGGTAAAGTTCCACTTCTTTTGCTCCGTTCAAAAGCTTTGCGCCTAAAGTGTTTTCCGCACAGTAGCCAACAATTAAAATAGTGTTTGCCGCATTTGCAATATTATTCACCAAATGATGTTTAATTCTCCCCGCTTCCATCATTCCAGATGCCGCAATAATAATACAAGGCTCCGTTATATCATTGATACTTTTTGATTCCTGTACCGTTTGCACATACCTCAAATTCGCAAAACCAAATGGATCTTCATCGGTGTGCATATATTCCCTAATATCTTCGTTAAAATATTCAGGATGCATGCGCATTATTTTTGTTGCATTGGTCGCTAATGGACTATCCACAAATATTTTAAGGTCCGGTAATTTACCAGCTGATTTCATACAATCTAGTGCATATACAATTTCTTGCGTGCGCCCTAAACTGAAAGCAGGAATAATTAAATTTCCTTTATTTACAATACATGTTTGCTGAATGATTTCTAATAATTTTGCTTCTGCATCTAGGGTGTGGTCATGCAATCGATCTCCATATGTAGATTCCAATAAAATATAATCCGCTTGAGGAAATTCAGCTGGTGCCTTTAAAATACGGTCGTTGTATCGCCCTACATCTCCAGAATAAAAAATGGTTTTTTCTTTACCCTCTTCTTGAATAAATAAAGACAGACTTGCGCTACCTAAAATATGCCCTGCATCCGTAAACATACATTCAACACCTTTAGCAATATTCGTACGTTTACCCATTGGCAAAATATGTATTTGCGAAAAGGTGCTTTCAACATCTGCCAAGTCGTAGAGGGGTTGTTGTATTTGCTGATGTTTGGATTGCTGTTTTTTATTTCTGGAATTCGCTTCAGATTCTTGAATTTTAGCAGAATCTGCCAACATAATTCTTAAAATATCAGCAGTGCCAGCAGTCATGAAAATAGGTCCTTTGAAACCTTGTTTAACTAAATTTGGGATATTACCTGAATGATCTATATGAGCATGTGATAAAAATAAATAATCTATTGAAGCAGGTTTGAAATCGAAAAATCTATTTTGATGATCTGCATCTTCACTATCGTCTTGTATTAGTCCACAGTCTAATAATATATTTAAACCCGCTGCCGTATGTATTAAATGCTTACTGCCAGTTACCGCTTTTGCAGCACCAAAAAATTGGATACTTAATGAATGTTGATCTTGGTTTTTATTCATACAGACAATATAATGATTATATTAGCTATCATGAAAAACGAAGAGGTTTATATTACGAATACAGATGGTCAAGCCGTGAAATTCTCTGAAGATCGCCTTCGTGCATCTTTAATGAAAGCTGGCGCAAGTCTTTTTTTTGCCAATGAAATTACAGAAGAAATTAAACGAGCACTCATAAACGGCCTTCCTAAATACCAGATTTTTCAGCACGCTTTTAAACTATTAAAAAAGAAAGAGAAATTAAGTGCCGCTAGGTATAAGTTAAAACAAGGACTTTTAGAATTAGGGCCTTCAGGCTTTGCTTTTGAACATTTTATCGGAGAATTATTCAAAGCCCAAGAATATCAAGTAAAGGTTGGTCAATTTGTGGATGGCAAATGTGTTTCACATGAAATAGATGTCATTGCTGTAAATAAACAAGAAACTATTTTAGTTGAATGTAAATACCATAATAGACTAGATTTAAAATGTGATGTAAAAGTACCTTTATACATACATTCACGGTTCAATGACATCAAAAACAAGGGTTTCTACAAAGAATTTAAAGGATATATATTCACCAACACCTCTTTTTCAGATGATGCAAGGTCTTATGCTAAATGTAGCGGAATAAATATAATAGATTGGAATTCTGATAAGCAATACAGCCTAAAGAACATGATTTATGAATACAATCTTTTCCCAATCACTTGCCTATTATCATTAAGTAAAGAGGAAAAAACTACTTTCTTGAACCAAAACATTGTATTGGTAAAGCAATTACAGAAAGATCCAGCACTTTTAGAAAGAAACATTCGAAATTCCAACAGAATAAGAAATATTCTGTCGGAAATGAATCAATTATGTAAATAAATTATGCGGTAATCCAACTGAACTTATATTCTAATTCAGGGGTTTTCATGCGTTGCGCTATGCGCGTAAGTCTATCTGGAAGTGCCATTAAGTAATCTCTTGCCTTCTCACCTGCATCATTTAAATCTGTTAGGCTAGCAACTTTCCACTCTTCAATTAAATCAACTAAAATTTGAATGTAATCGGCAGATGTATAAATTCCTAATCGTTGAGCTGCATCAGAAAAATGATCAAATGTTTCACCCATTTTCACACCTGCTTCTCTTAAGAAGTGAGCTGGCATCACAATTTTATTCTTCATCATGGCTTCAAATGCTACAAGCATTTCACTCGTGTCAACTTCTAAAATTTTGCTGACAAATGTTTTATATGCTTTTGCGTGTCTTGCTTCATCAGCAGCAATAACGGCGCACATTTTAGCCAATGTTGGGTCTCCATTTAATTTAGCTAAAGAAGCCACACGTCTATGAGAGATATTTGTTGCAGTTTCTTGAAAAGAAGTATATATAAAATTTCGGTACGGATCGGTTCCAGTACCAATATCCATGCCATCTGCTAATAAATATTGCGTAGAAATTTCTAACTGTTTCATATTTACCCTACCAGATAAGTACAGGTATTTGTTTAACAAATCTCCATGTCTATTTTCTTCTGCAGTCCAATAGCGTAACCATTTATTCCAACCCCCATCATGTTCTTTAGATACTCCTGAAATTTGAGCAAGCCAAGTTTCGTATGTTGGCAATGCTTCTTCAGTGATGGTATCACCAATTAAAACAGCTATAAGGTCATATGGCAATTCTCTTGCAGAAGATTGTAAATCTTTTAAATCTGCAATAAAATTAGTGCTTTGTGTGTCTGGTAAAAAATCGCTTGGTTGCCAGTTTTCTTCTATTTGTTTGAGGTAGGTAAAAATATTATCAAGCACAAATTGCTCAATATGTTTCATCACTTCTCCACGTTGCTCTGCAAAAAACTTCATTCAGTTAAATTAAAGATTTGAATAAATTAATATCAACAAAGGTATTGATTTAAGGACGAATTAGAAGAAATAGTTTTCAACTTAGAATGGTTCTTTTATACAACTATAATTAACCTTAATAAATTAAATTCAAAAAAAAAGCCCAGAACATTGCTGATCTGGGCTTGAATAAAATTTGGCGACGAC
>JBDKFN010000014.1:0-33576 GCA_039798705.1 Bacteroidota bacterium | reverse complement strand
ATGGAAATAAAAAAAGCCTCACCAAGGTGAAGCTTTTTTTTGTAGCCCGTAGGGGAATCGAACCCCTGTTTGAAGAATGAAAATCTCCTGTCCTAACCCCTAGACGAACGGGCCATTTGTTAGAATGGAATGCAAAAATAGGCTTTTGAATCAGTCTTACAAAATTTATTTGAAAAAATAGTTTGAAGCCCTCAGTTACACTATTTTACCTCATATTTGTTTATTTGTTTATTTTTGAGCTATGAAAGATAGAATAAGGGTTGCAATTAATGGTTTTGGGCGAATTGGACGCATTACTTTAAGAAGGTTATTGACTAATCCTCAAGTAGATGTGGTTGCAATTAATGATTTAGCTGATGCTAAGACACTGGCTCATTTGTTAAAATACGACTCCATTCATAGAGTGTTATTAGCCGAAATAAGCGCCGAAAGCAATAATTTGCACATTGATAACCTTGTGATTCCTTGTTTTGCTTTAAAAGAGCCAGAAATGCTTCCTTGGAAAGAATTAGCGGTAGATATTGTCATTGAATCGACCGGAAAGTTCCTGAGCAGCGAATTAGCCAATAAACATTTAATAGCAGGTGCCAGACGGGTTTTATTATCGGCACCTCCAGCTGATAAAAAAATACCTACCGTAGTTTTGGGCGTCAATGATCAAGAAATAGATTGGTCAGCAAAAATTATATCCAATGCTTCTTGTACAACAAACAATGTAGCACCTATGGTTAAAATTTTAGACGAGCTTGGCGGAATTGAAGATGGCTATATAACTACAGTTCATTCTTATACAAGCGATCAAAATTTACATGATGCACCACACCGCGATTTACGCAGGGCGAGGGCAGCTGCAGTTTCAATGATACCTACTTCTACCGGTGCGGCAAAAGCAATCACCTCTATATTTCCTCACCTAACAGGTAAACTAGGTGGAGCAGGTATTCGTGTGCCTGTGCCTAACGGTTCCTTAACAGATTTTACTTGCATCTTGAAAAAGCAAGTTACTGTTGCGCAAATTAACGAAGCATTCTTAAGTGCATCACAAAATAGTTTAAAAGGAATTTTACAATACACCGCCGATCCAATTGTTTCAATTGATATTCAAGAAAATATTCATTCGTGTGTGTTCGATTCTGAATTGACTTCTATTGTTGGAAGCTTAGTGAAGGTAGTGGGTTGGTACGATAACGAATGGGGTTACTCAAGTCGTATCGCCGACGTGGTAGAACACATCAGGTTAATCGATTAATTTTTTTTGTACTTTTATTTTTTAATAATTTAATATTCAGGTTATGTCATTTCCAACAATTGATCAATTTAATTTTAATCAAAAGCGTGCATTAATTCGTGTAGATTTTAATGTTCCATTAAATGATAATTTTGAAATTACGGATGACACCCGCATGCGTGCTGCAATTCCTACTATTCAAAAGATTTTGAAAGATGGTGGTTCTGTTGTGTTAATGTCTCATTTAGGCAGACCCAAAGAAGGACCTACAAACAAATATTCTTTAGTGCATTTGGTAAATCATTTAGCTGCAATTACACATGCGCCTGTAAAATTTGCAGATGATTGTATTGGAGCAACTGCAATTCAAATGGCCAATGATTTAAAAGCTGGTGAAATTTTATTGTTGGAAAATTTAAGATTTTATAAAGAAGAAGAAAAAGGCGATGTAGATTTTGCGAAAAAATTAGCGTCGCTTGGTGATGTATATGTAAATGATGCATTTGGTACTGCACATCGTGCACATGCATCTACTACTATAGTTGCGCAATTTTTTCCTAACCATAAAATGTTTGGTTATGTAATGGCAAATGAATTAGCAAACGCTGAAAAAGTTTTGCACGCAGCTGTTAAACCTTATGTTGCAATTATGGGAGGCGCAAAAGTTTCTGATAAAATTTTATTAATTGAAAAATTAATTGAAAGAGTAGATCATTTAATTATTGGTGGAGGAATGGCTTACACCTTTGCAAAAGCAATGGGTGGGAGTATTGGTTCCTCATTAGTTGAAGAAGATAAAATTCCATTAGCCATTGAGTTAATTCAAAAGGCTAAAGACAAAGGGGTGAATTTATGTTTGCCTTTAGATTCTATAATTGCTGATGCGTTTAGCAATGATGCAAATGTTGCAACTGCAATGAATAATGCTATTCCTGATGGATGGATGGGTTTAGATATTGGAGCAGAAAGCATCAAAGTTATTGAAACAATTTTAGCAGCTGCTAAAACAATTTTATGGAATGGTCCAATGGGTGTTTTTGAAATGAGTCATTTCGAAAAAGGAACAAAAGCAGTTGCAATGGCTGTTGTTTCTGCTACACAGGCTGGTGCTTTTTCTTTAATTGGAGGAGGAGATTCTGCAGCTGCTGTAGCTAAATTTAATTTATCCGATCAAGTTTCATATGTATCAACCGGTGGTGGTGCATTGTTAGAATATATGGAAGGAAAAGTATTGCCAGGTGTTGCGGCAATACTTTCCTAATTCCAATTATTTTTGTTGATCGATGTGTTGAATTAATTCGACTACTTTATTTGAGTAGCCCCATTCATTATCGTACCAAGCAACTAATTTTACAAAATTATCGTTCAAGGAAATTCCTGCACCTGCATCAAATATACAGGTGCGTGCATCGCCTTTAAAATCGTTCGAAACAACTGCATCTTCAGTATAACCAATGATGCCTTTGTATTCATTTTCAGAAGCACGTTTCATTTCTGCTTTAATAGCTTCATAACTTGTTGCTTTTTTTAATTTACAAGTTAAGTCCACAACAGAAACATCAGGTACTGGAACTCGGAAACTCATTCCAGTAAGTTTTCCTTGTAATTCAGGGATAACTAATCCAACTGCTTTTGCAGCACCTGTAGAAGAAGGAATAATATTCTGGTAAGCACCTCTACCACCTCTCCAATCTTTGTGTGAAGGACCGTCTACGGTGCGTTGTGTAGCAGTTACCGCATGAATGGTTGTCATCAAGCCTTCTTCAATTCCAAACGCGTCGTTGATTACTTTTGCAAGCGGAGCTAAACAATTAGTAGTACATGATGCGTTTGAAACAATGTGCATATCGTTGGTATAACTTTTTTCATTTACACCCATCACGAATGTTGGCGTATGGTCTTTTGCAGGTGCAGAAATAATTACTTTTTTAGCACCAGCAATTAAATGTTTTCCTGCACTTTCTTGATCTAAAAATAAACCGGTAGACTCAATCACATATTCTGCGCCTATTTCAGACCATTTTAAATTTGCTGGATCTTTTTCTGCAGTTACGCGAATGGTTTTTCCATTCACAACTAAGTGATTATTTTTTACTTCGATGGTCCCATTAAATTGACCATGTGTCGAATCGTATCTTAACATGTAGGCCATGTATTCGGCTTCTAATAAATCGTTGATACCAACAATTTCCATGTTTGGATTTTGAATAGCTGCTCTAAAAACTAATCTGCCTATTCTGCCAAAACCGTTAATTCCTATTTTCATATTCTTTTTTTATTAGTTCAATATACTAATGTAAGTAATAAGTGTAATAAATACACTAAGTATTTTAAAAAAAATGATTTAATGCCTTTTAAAAGGATAAAACGTTGTTTTTTAAGACTATAATTGGTAAGAAAAGGCGTTAATATTCATGCCGGCACCTACTGAAGCAAATAAAACCTTATCGCCTTCTTTTACTTGGTGGCCAGGTAATTTGCCTTGTAAAACTAAATCGTATAATGTAGGAACTGTAGCAACCGAACTATTGCCTAATAATTGTATGCTCATAGGCATGATATTTTCAGGCGTACTTTTTTGATATAATTTATAGAACCTATTGATAATGGCTTCATCCATTTTTTCATTCGCTTGATGTAAAAACACTTTTGCTAATTCATCAATTGAAATATTTGCTTTTTCCAAACAAGTTTGCATTGCTTTGGGTACGTTGGTTAAAGCAAATTCATAAATTTTTCTACCATCCATTTTGATGTAATTATTTTCTGGTAAAAAATCTTTTTGGTTAGAACAACCATAGTATAAATAAAAAGCTTCTTGTGCAGTAAAGGTTTGAGAAGCAACACTCATGATTCCACGTTTAACATCAGATTCTTCTGATTCTACAATTGCTGCACCTGCACCATCTGCATAAATCATTTGGTCTCTATCATGCGGATCCACTACTCTTGAAAGTGTTTCGGCTCCTATGACTAATACTCTTTTAGCATCTCCACTTAGTATGGCTTGTCTTGCAACAATCACACCTTGAATCCATCCAGGGCATCCAGCTAATAAATCATAGGCATTACAATTATTATTTTGAATTCCCAATGCGTGCTTTACCCTGGATGCTAAACTTGGCAATACATCTGATTGAACTTTATCAATCGCAACATCTCCAAAATTGTGTGCATAAATAATGATGTCAATGCTTTCTTTATCGCAACCTGCATCGGCAATGGCGCGTTCAGCAGCAATTAATGCTAGGTTAGAAGACAACTGATCTGCTTCTGCATATCTTCTTTCTTCTATGCCAGTTATGGCATGAAATTTTTTTATGATGGTTTCGTTGTCGAGTTGAATTTTTTCTCCATTTACTTCATAAAAAGAAGTTTGAAGAAAGTCTTCATTTTTAACAACCTGTGTTGGAATATAACTTCCAATTCCGCTCAAAATTACATTGGTCATGGGGCTATTTATTTAGTGCCTATAACCAAATATATATATAAGTGTACAAAATACAATAAATGAAATTCCTTTTAGCTGTTGATGGTTTTCCAAAGTGCATCTTTTAACTCTGTAATGCCTTGTTGTGTTACAGCTGAAAAGAATTGCACAGGTATTTTAGGAAGATCTTGTTTGATTTCGTCTATGAGCTCTTGATCTAATAAATCTGCTTTGGAAATGCCAAGCATGCGGGGTTTATCTAATAATTCCGGATTGTATTGTTTTAATTCGTTTAACAACACTTTGTATTCTTCGTGTATATCTTTGCTATCAGCTGGAACTAAGAATAACAGCACACTGTTTCTTTCGATATGTCTTAAGAAACGAATTCCTAAACCTTTGCCTTGTGAAGCGCCTTCAATAATTCCAGGAATATCAGCCATTACAAACGAACGGCTTTCTCTATGAGAAACGATTCCTAAATTTGGTACTAAAGTTGTAAATGGATAGTCTGCAATTTCTGGTTTTGCAGCGCTCACAGCCGATAGGAGCGTGGACTTTCCTGCATTTGGGAATCCAACTAATCCAACATCGGCTAATAATTTTAATTCTAATATTTTCCAAGATTCTTGGCCTGGTTCACCAGGTTGAGCAAAACGTGGGGTTTGATTGGTTGGTGTTTTGAAATGCCAGTTACCCAAACCACCTCTTCCTCCAGCTAATAATACAACTTCTTGACCATCTTCGGTTATTTCGAAATGTACTTCGCCTGTTTCTGCATCTTTAGCAATTGTTCCGAGTGGAACGTCTAATATTTCGTCTTTTCCTCTTTTACCCGAACGGCAATCTGCTTCGCCATACATGCCATTTTCTGCAATAACATGTTTACGATATTTTAAATGCAGTAAAGTCCAAAACTGACTATTCCCTCTTAATATAATATGGCCACCTCTACCACCATCGCCACCATCTGGTCCGCCTTTAGCCGTTTTTTTGTCACGGTGTAAATGAAACGATCCAGCACCTCCGGCCCCAGTACGACAACAAATTTTTACGTAGTCAACGAAATTGGAACCTGCCATTTTTTATTATTTATTACTGTCTATTGTCAGACAGATTTGTGTGAATATTTCTTCGATAGAACCAATACCATTGATTGATTTTAATTTATTTTGATTGTCATAGAACGTAGCAACTGCAGCTGTTTTGCTGTTGTATTCCATAATTCTTCTTTCAATAATTTCTGGATTTGCATCATCTGCTCTGCCTGAATCTTTGCCTCTTAATAACAAACGGGTTTTCAATTCTTCATCGGCAACAACAAGTGAAATCATCATTGAAATTGAACTATTTTTGCTAGCTAATAATGTATCGAGCGCTTCAGCTTGAGCAACAGTTCTTGGAAAACCATCAAAAATAAATCCGTTTGCATCTTTGTTAGCATCCAGTTTATTACTGATCATTCCAATTACTACTTCATCTGGAACCAAAATACCTTGGTCCATTAATTTTTTTGCTTCTAGTCCTAATGCAGTGCTTGCTGCAATTTCGGCTCTTAAAATATCTCCAGTAGATAAGTGTACCAAAGCATATTTTGCTATTAATTTTTCAGATTGAGTGCCTTTACCAGCTCCTGGAGGGCCAAAAAGTACAATATTTAGCATAATTTCTCTTTTAATCCTTAATCCTGCAAAGGTAGGAAAAAAAGGCCATTATAGAAAGTTCACAATGCCGTTATCCACATTATAAATTGCTCCAACTATTTTAATTTCACCGGTATTCTCTAAATCAAGTATAATAGGACTTTCTAGTCTTATTCTTTCGATGGTTTGCTTCACATTATTAATGGTCACATTGTCCACAAATCGAACATTAGCTCCTGTACGATTTTCTATCGTTTCTTTTTCTAAATAAATAGCCGGTTTAATTTTATGAAGCAGAGTAGTTAGATTTCCTAACTCAACATTGTTACATGCCCCAACAATTGCGCCACATTTAGTATGTCCAAGTACGATTATAATTTTAGTACCTACCACTTTTGTTGCAAATTCCATACTGCCTAAAATATCTTCGTTCAATATATTCCCTGCAATTCTTATACTAAAAATATCGCCAAGACCTTGGTCAAATATTAATTCAGCTGAAGTTCTAGAGTCTATACAACTTAAGATTGTAGCAAATGGAAATTGACCTTCCGAGGTTTCATTTACTTGTTGTAATAAATTTCTGTTTGCTTTTAAATTTTTAACAAATCGGTCATTCCCTTCTTTTAAAATTTCTAAAGCCAATTCTGGATTTAATTGTGACTGCGTTTCTTTTGAATGTGTTCTCATGTTAGTTTAGATAAAAGTGGTTAGTAGTTAATTTTTCTGGTACGTTTTTGTCTTCTATTATATTTTTGATATTAATTTCAATAGTTCTGGCAATAGCAGTTATAGCAGTATCTGTAGGTCTGTTTTCAAATGGATCTTGAATATAGGTTGCTGATTTTTCTAGTGAGAAAAATGCCGCTGATAAAACTAATAATAATGGGATTTCAAAAATGCTTTCTACATTCTTTAAAGATATTGACAAGGTAATTGTAAATAAATAGATCATTAAGTGTAAGAATATACGATAGGTAACAGGAAACACAGTGCTTTTAATTCGTTCCGCTTTTCCCATTGCATCTACTAATCTTACTAATGTATTGTCAATTTGCATTTCTGCAAACTGGTTTAGTTTTTCTATTTTTTTAAGGTGTTTTAAATCTTTATAATGTTCTTGAATGAGTGCTAAAGGTTTGTTCGAGCTTTTATTAATAGAATCCAATTCAATTTCATTTATATATTTTTTTAAAGTGGTATTGGAATCAAGACCTCTTAAAGTCTCACCTAATGCATAACACCAAGCAATTTGACGATAGGCTATTTTTGAAATACTTTCCGATTCAGGCAAGTAGTTTTTGAACTGTAATATTAAAGTTCTAGAATCATTTACTATGCTCCCCCATATTTTTCTAGCTTCCCACCACCTATCGTAAGACTGATTTAATTTAAATGATATTAATATAGAAATGGAAGTTCCAATAAATGCAGGTATTGTCAAAGGCATCTCTGGAATGAGGGTTCTAAAAATATGAGTGATATAATAAACAATGAGTGTTATAATTAATACATAAAACAACTCAAACTTAACCTTATTGAATAAATACTTTACAGGAATGGCTTTATTTACAATCATAATATTAAAGTTTATGATGCAAATATAATAATACTATTCTAAGTAATAGTAATACTATTATAAATAATTGTAAAAATATTTGTAATGATATCGTTACTTTAATATTAAATAGTGCTATTTTTGTAATAAAATATTGATTTATGGACTTCCAGCTAAGATTTAAGGTTAACGACTATATCTATTTAAGAGATCCAGAAAGCTCAGAAATAGGTAAGGCAATTGTAAAAAATGCCATCGATTTAATCTATAAATTAGGTTTTGAGCATTTTACATTTAAAAAATTAGCTTTAGAAATGGGTACAACAGAGGCCACAATTTATCGCTATTTTGAAAATAAACATCGCTTGCTATTATATATTTTAAATTGGTATTGGTCTTATATGGCTTTTTTAGTCGATTATCAATTGAAGAATATCAAAGAACCAAAGCAGCAATTAAAAGCAATCATTCATTTACTGACTCATGAGTTGCCAGAAAGTGCAGGAGATTTAGAGTATAATAAAAAATTACTCAATCAAATTGTAATTACTGAAAGCAGTAAAGTCTATTTAGTTAAGGATGTACAGGAAATAAATAAGGCCGAAGTTTTTCAGCCTTATAAAGATTTATGTGCTAACATTGCCGAAATAATTCAAGAGCACAGTCCTAAATATAAATACCCCAGATCGCTGAGCAGTACTATCATTGAGGCTTCTCATCACGAGCAGTTTTTTATAGATTATTTGCCGAGACTTACGGATGTTCAATCTAAAAACAAAAAAGAATTTGTTGCGAATTTTTTAGAAGACTTACTATTTAAGACGCTTGTATAAAAAAAATGCTTCGAATATATTCGAAGCATTTTTTTTTATATGATTTGCTTATTATTTTAAATGTTCTAATACTGTTACTTTATCTACAAATCCTGTTTGATTCCAGGTCAATTGATTTTTCTGATAAACTTGAATTACCGGTAATGCATCAATTTTCAATTCTTTGCACAAAGCTTGGTTATCATCTGCGTTAATTCGAACCAATATTACACTGGCGCTCATTTCTTTCTCAATCTCCATTAAGTAAGGTTTCATTTTTTTACATGGAGCACACCAATCAGCATAAAAATCAACCAGTACTATTTTATCAGATTGTGTCAATTTTTGAAAATCTGCTAAACTCATGCTTGTATTAGTAACACTAGCCGCAGTGGTTTCTGGTAAATTTGCACCTCTCCATTTCATAATTCCACCATTTAATTCGATTACATTTTTAAAGCCAGATTGACGTAATTGTGCTGCTGCAGCTGAACTTCTACCTCCGCTTAAGCAATAAACAAATACAGCTTCTTCTTTTTTCAATTTGCTGGTAAGCATATCGAATTCGTTGCCATTCCAATCAATATTAAGTGCATTCATTAAATGGCCTTTTGAAAACTCATCTGCTGTTCTTACATCAATCAACTGTGGATTTGTAGTAGATTTCACCATTTCATTAAATGCCATTGCATCTAAATTTGTTTTTGCATTTTGACCATTGCTACAATTAATAAAAAAGAGTAGTGAGAGTACTAATATTCCTAAGTTTATTTTTTTCATTTATGCTATTTTTTTGATTATTTCTTTCAATGTATGTGCAGGAACAACTCCTGATTGTCTCCATTTAATTTCACCATTTTTAAAAATTAAAAGTGTTGGAACACTCTGAATCTGGTATTTATTAGCAGCTGCAGGGTTTTGATCAATGTCAATTTTGATGACATTAGCTGCATCCTTCATTTCATTTTTAAAATCAGATAAAATGGGTTTCATCATTTTACATGGGCCACACCATTCAGCAAAAAAATCAACTAAAGTAGGGGTGTCGCTATTGATTATTTCTGAAAACGTCTTACTCATTAGGCAATATTAATTATTGGTGTTAAAGTTACAGTAGATTTTATTGAATTTGAAATAAGACATGCACGTTCAGATTTTTCTAAAACACGTTCAGCTTTTTCTTTATTTTCAATATTGTCAATTGTTAAATGAGCTTCTAATAAAACTTCAGTCATTAAATACTTTCCTTCAATCTGTTCTAATTTCCCTTTTGCATTACATTTAAAATCGCTGTAAGTTAATTTAGAATTTGCTGCGATGGCTAAAAAAGTAGTCATGAAACAACTTACAACAGCCGAAGTAAACAAATGTTCGGGCGACCAAATCTGTTCAATGCCACCTTGAAATGGAGGGGGAGTAGCTACCTCTACATTTTGAGCTAATTCTGGTGAAGTTAGGATGCCTTTCTTATCGGCTAACCACTCCACATTTACGGTATAAAAATGTGCATCCATCATTATGATATTTTATTTCTGAGTGAATACCATGATCCGCCATTGTGAACATTGGTGTAGCCATTTGAAATTAGTAATCGCTTGGCAGCGCCACTTCTTGCTCCAGAAGCGCAACAGGTAATAATTGCTTTTTCTTTGTTTTTAAACTTTCCTAAGTTAGCATTTAATTGATTAACCGGAATATTTGTAGAGCCTTTAATGTGTCCTCCGGCATACTCGCCTTTGGTTCTTACATCAATAATTAAAGCACCGTTTTCCATTAATTCTTTATAGTTAACGGTAGGTCCAAAACCTAATAGTTTTTTTATAAATCCGATCATTGTTATTTGTTTAAAGAACTAATATGATTGACTGTTAACCACGAGCCTGCATTTAAACAATCCACACCCTGTGAGGAAAGCATTGCATGAGCCACGCCACTTCTTCCGCCTGAAGCACAACATAAAATTAATGGTTTAGGTAATTCGTTTACTTCTTCCATTCGGTAACCAATTTCTTGTAATGGAATATTGATTGATCCGACAACTGCTCCACCCATAAATTCGTCAGGAGTTCTTACATCTACGATGGTTCCCTCGTTTGCTGCTATTAATTGTTCTACTGTCATATATTTATAAATTTAATTGTTAATTCTTCCAACAATGCAACTTCCATAACTTTTCAATTGCATCAATAAGCCATTCTTCTCTGTGGCTTCAGGGTAACCAAGTTGATGTAGTTTCTGTATGATTTCTTTTCTTTCAATTTGATCATAGTTAATATCAATGCTATCGTTATCAATATCTACTTTAACTTCTGATACACCTTTTAATGCACTAAGTTCTTTAGTAATAGTTGATGCACAACCACTACATTTTAAATTTGCGATGATAATTTTTTCGTTTGTCATTTTTCGTTTTTTAAGGAGCTAAATGCAAGGCTGCCCATTAAGGCACCATATGCAGAACTGTTAATTGGGCTAGAAGTGATGGCACAAGTGCCACTTGCACACCCAACAAAATGATAATATAAATAGCCTAATAGCGCACCAAAAAGTGCGCCTAAAATGCCGAGTCTATATTTTTTGAGTAATTGCATATAATTTGCTTTGCTGATACAAAGGTAAATATGCACGAAGTAGAATACTGCAACTTTTGTTACAGAAGGGTAATTTTATTTCTGCCAAGTTCAATTAGCTTTAAATCTTCCATTTGCTTAAGTAATCTTGAAATAACAACTCTAGCAGATCCAAGCTCTTGGGCTATTTGCTCGTGGGTAATATGAATGGTTTTCTTTTCTCCTAGCTCACATTTTTTCTTAATAAAATCGAGTAGGCGTTCATCCATTTTTTTGAATGCAACGGCATTGACCACATCAAGTAATTCCTCGAATTTTTTATGGTATAATTTGAAAATGTATTCTGTCCATTCAGGAAATTCACGAATCATTTCTCTGACTTTTTCAACCGGAACAAATAATACTTCTGCACTTTCCTCTGCAATTGCTTTTACCTTACTCGTATCATCGTGCAAGCCACCTAAGAATGACATAATGCAGCTTTCACCAGATTTAATATAATACAATAATAACTCTCTTCCATCTTCATCTGTTCGCATCACGCGCATGCTTCCACTTATCACAATTGGAACAGATTTGATATATGCGTTTTCATTTAGAATAACTTCTCCATCAAGAAAACTTTTTTTCTGACCATATTCAAATAATTTAGTCAGCATTTTAGGTGAAGGTTGAAAAGTATTTTTATTTTCCATGAAATTATTCTTTGATTATTTTTTCTCTGCTGATAAATTGATCAGTTGTTAAATTCATTAAATAAATACCTGCAGGCAGACCTTCAATGGAAATAACACTTTCAGGAAATTTAGCCGGGCTACTGTATACTTGTTTACCATTAACATCATTGATAATAATGGTGCCTTTTCCAAATGGGTGTACTGATTTGATATGTAAAAATTGATTGCTAGGATTTGGATAACATTCGATGTTTTTTGTTTTCAAATATTGATTTAAACCAGTTGCTTTCTGATAAACCCTCACATAATCAACCATCATCGTATCTGGGAAAGAAGTTTGTGCATTAGGGTTTCCAGGCCAATTTCCACCAATGGCTAAATTTAATATGAGGTAAAAAGGTTTATGAAATTCTTCGGTATTATTGATGTTGTTGTAAATATATCCCTCTTTATATTTTACGCCATCTACATACCATTTGATCATGCTATTATCCCATTCAATTCCAAATAAATGAAATTGGTTAAAATCACAAATTGTAGTACCTCCAAAGCTAGTATGTCCATTGTTATCCCAATGCATTGTGCCATGGTTTACATTGTCTGTGTTGATGTGTTCCATGATATCAATTTCTCCGCATTTTGGCCAGCCAATTTGCCAAATATTCTGACCTAACATCCAAAAGGCTGGCCATAAACCTTGACCAGTTGGTATTTTTATATTTGCTTCTATCTTGCCATATGTACAAGTAAACTGTTGATCTGTTGTGATGCTTGCAGATGTATAGGCCGAACCTTTATAAGATTCTTTTCTACCAATTATATTTAAATTTCCGTTTGATACCCAATTATTTTCGATTCTATTTTTGGTATAATATTGTAATTCATTATTCCTAATTAAGCCAACTTCATTGGTCCATTTGTTGCTATCTGGTAAGCCTGTATAATTGAATTCTTCTGACCAAATCAATTGCCAATTTTGTGCATTTCCAGTCATTGATATGAAAAATAATAAAACAAGAATTGGGGAGTATTTTCTATTCATTTTTATTTATTGAATAATAATTTGATGTTGCAAAAGCAATCCTGGTAAGCCTTCTCGCGAAAATTTAGCTTTTTTAATTTTATTTTTTGTAGGGTCAATTTGATAATGGTAGGCGCTACTTAAATCTGCTTTTTCCAAATTAGTGTCATCAAAAACAGCAAGCTGACAATCGCATTCTTCTATACTTGCTTCTGATAAATTTGCTGATGTAAAATCAACTTCTTTGAGTTCGCAATTTTCAAATTTTGTCTTTTTTAATTGTACTTGATAAAATGAACTTAAATTTAATTGACATTTAGAAAAAGAAACAGAAAATAAAAATGAATGGCAATTTTCGAAATGCAAGCCAATCATTTTGCAGTTCAAAAAACTAACTTCTCTAAATGCAGTTTGTGTTAAACTGACATTGCTTAAGTTGCAATCTATAAATGTGCAATCAATAAAAATAAGGTGATTGAATGGGCTGTTCTCGAAATTACAATTTTTAAATTTGCAGTTTTCGTAAGTCCCTCTAGCTAATTCTGAAATGTTTTGGTATAGGTTACTTTCCACTTTTTTGCTTTAACTTAAATTTAGCTAGGTCTTCTTTAGCTCTAAATTTAACCATTTTAATAATCAATTTGAGTGGTAATTTTTCATCTAACGGAAATTGAACGGCTCCCTTACTGAATTTATATTTTCCAAATTCGCTTTCAAATTGTTTAATCCCGTTTGCAGTAGGATAAAATCCGATATGGTTTTGATAGGCTGCAAAGTAAACCAATACCCCGTGTTGTTTGTAGGCTGGCATCCCATAACTGATAACCTCTGTTGCATTTGGAATTGTTGTGGTTATAGTTTCCCTCAATTCTTTTAAGAGCACCTGTGTTGCCTTAGGAAACGTAGCAATATATAAACTAACTTCTTTTGATGGTTCCATAATCACCAGACAAGATAATTAAAATTTAAAGCATAAAAAAAGCCCTTCCAAAATGGGAGGGCTTTTGAGTGCACTTGTAGGGATTCGAACCCCAAACCTTCTCATCCGTAGTGAGATGCTCTATCCAATTGAGCTACAAATGCATTTCCATTGGTAGGAAAACCTATCCTTTGGGCTGCAAATATAACCAACCAAATTTAATTTCAACGAAATTTTTATTAAAAATGCATTAAAATTAGTCAATATGAGCAACACAAGCTTTTATCGCTTCGAAATTAGGTAAGTCACCAGCGCTTTCTAAAACTTCTGCATATTGTAAAATTCCTTTAGAATCAATTACAAATGCTGCTCTTTTAGCAACACCATTCATGTTTAAAATCCAGTTTTCATAAATAGCATCGTATGCGCGAGATACTTCTTTATTAAAATCAGAAAGTAAATTGAAATTATAGTTTTGCTCTTCTTTGAATTTACCTAATGAAAAAACAGAATCTACTGAAATGCCTATAACTACCGCATTTAAATCTGTGTAGTAATTTAGGTTGTCGCGCATGGTACATAACTGCGTAGTACATACGCCTGTAAATGCTTGTGGAAAAAAATGGATGATTACTTTTTTACCTAAGAAACTACTTAATGCTATTTCTTCTTTTTCTGAATTGAATAATTTGAATTCAGGAGCTGATTGTCCAATTGTTAATGCCATAGTTATTATATTTTTTAGTTAAACAGATTTGTTGCTTAATTGTTTTTGAATCAGTGCTAGTCCTTCTTCAAAACTGTGAGGTTGGTAGTCTAAAGCTTCATAGGCTTTAGTTAAAACAAAACCGGTTCTTGGTGGTCTTTTAGCTGCTTGATTCAATGTGCTTGATGAAATAGCCTTGATATTTTCTTTTGAAAGTTGATAATAATCTGCAATGCGATTCACCATTTCAAATACACTCATGAAGTCTTTGCCAGATACATTAAAACTGCCTTGTGCTTTTTTCAATCCAGCTGAAATGCAAGCAGTGGCAAGGTCTTCGGCAAGCGTAGGCATTCTAAATTGATCATCTACGATAGAAATGTTCTCGCCTTTTTCTAATACAGACTTAGCCCAAAGTACAATATTGTTTCTGCTCATTTGCGCAGCAACTCCATATACAATGATGGTTCTGATAATACTATATGAAATACCAGCTGTTTCAATCAATTTTTCAGCAGCTAATTTAGAAGCACCGTAATAACTCAAAGGGTTTGGAGTAGCAGATTCGTCATAAGGTCCATTTTCACCATCATAAATAAAATCGGTAGACAAATGAACTAAATGAAATGGATTGATTTTGCTTGCTTCGATTAAGTGCGCTACTGCATTTACATTGAGGTCCCAACAACCCGTTTGGTCCTGTTCGCAAGTGTCAACATTGGTCATGGCTGCTGTATGTATAACTATATCAGGTTTAACATTTGCCAGTAAAACAAGTAATTCATTGCGATCACAGATGTTAAGTTCGTGGTAGCTATAGCCGGTTGGGGTTGGGTAGCGATCTGCGCCCTTAGATGTATTAATTAATTGAATATCAGGATTCAGGCGTAGTTGGTCGCTGAGTTTTTGACCCAACAAACCATTGCTTCCGGTAACCAAAAATTTTATCATAATGCGAAAGTAATAATTCGTTTTATAAACTTATGAATCTTCTCTATATTCGCATCAGAAATTCTGAATAATTAATAATAATCATCATATGAAAATAACGGTAGTTGGAGCTGGAGCAGTAGGTGCAACCTGTGCAGACAATATAGCTCGTAAAGAATTAGCAAAAGAATTAGTTTTATTAGACATCAAAGAAGGTTTTGCCGAAGGTAAAGCAATGGACATGATGCAAACTGCAGCATTATTAGGTTTTGATACTCAAATCACGGGTTGTACAAACGATTATGCAAAAACAGCTGGAACAGATGTAGCAGTTATTACTTCAGGAATTCCAAGAAAACCAGGAATGACGCGTGAAGAATTAATTGGTATCAATGCTGGAATTGTAAAAGGGGTAACTGAAAATATTTTAAAATATTCGCCGAATGCGATCATCGTAGTTATTTCTAATCCGATGGATACCATGACTTACTTGGCATTAAAATCAAGTGGAATTCCAAAAAACAGAATTATTGGAATGGGTGGTATTTTAGATAGCGCTAGATTCAAATATTATTTAAGTCAATCATTAAATTGCTCATCAAACGATTTGCATGGAGTAGTAGTAGGTGGACATGGTGATACCACAATGATTCCATTAACTCGTTTAGCTACATTAAATGGTTTAGCGGTTAGCAATTTATTAGATGCTGCGCAATTAGAAAAAATTGCAGCAGATACAATGGTTGGTGGCGCTACACTAACTGGTTTATTAGGTACTTCAGCGTGGTACGCACCTGGAGCAGCTGGAGCAGCTTTAGTAGAAAGTATCATTCGTGATGAGAAAAAAGTTTTCCCTTGTTGCGTTGCTTTAGACGGTGAATATGGTCAGTCGGATATTTGTTTAGGCGTACCAGTTGTAATTGGTAAAAATGGTTGGGAAAAAATTGTCGACTATAAATTAAACGAAACTGAACAAGCGGCATTTAACAAAAGTGCAGATGCAGTAAGAAATATGAATAATGTTTTAGTAGAAATGAAATTGGTTTAATCTGCTAATTAATTTTTCAAAAAAAAATCAGCTAAAATATTTTAGCTGATTTTTTTTTGAAATTATTTTTTTGAATTAAACATCGATGCGTGCATACTTTGCATTTTTCTCAATAAATTCTCTTCTTGGTGCAACTTCGTCGCCCATTAGCATAGAGAAAATATGATCACATTCTGCAGCATTTTCAATCGTTACTTGACGCAATGTTCTAGTTTCTGGGTTCATGGTTGTTGACCACAATTGTTCTGCGTTCATCTCTCCCAAACCTTTGTAACGTTGAATGTTTACGCTTTCTTCTTTACCTGCACCTTTTAATCTTTGTACAGCAGCATCGCGTTGGTCTTCAGTCCAAGCATACTCTTGGTCTTTTCCTTTTTTTACTAAGTAAAGTGGAGGAGTAGCAATGTATATGTAACCGCTTTCAATTAACTCTTTCATGTAACGGAAGAAGAAAGTTAAGATCAAAGTAGTAATGTGGGATCCGTCAATATCCGCATCCGTCATGATGATGATTTTGTGGTATCTTAATTTTACAACGTTTAATGCTTTGTTATCATCAACAGTTCCAACACTCACGCCCATTGCAGTGAAAATATTTTTTATCTCGTCGTTTTCGTAGATTTTATATTCCATTGCTTTTTCAACGTTCAAGATTTTACCCTTTAAAGGTAAAATTGCTTGATAAGCACGGTTTCTTCCTTGCTTAGCAGTACCGCCCGCAGAATCTCCCTCGACAAGGTACAATTCGCAAACCGCAGGATCACTTTCCGAACAGTCTGAAAGCTTACCAGGTAGGCCTGTTCCGGTTAATACATTTTTTCTTTGTACTAACTCTCTTGCTTTTCTAGCAGCATGTCTAGCAGTTGCAGCTAAAATTACTTTCTGAACAATTAACCTAGCTTCTTTTGGATTTTCTTCTAAATAATTATTTAGAATTTCTCCTACTGCTTGGTCAACTGCACCTATCACTTCGTTGTTACCTAATTTGGTTTTAGTTTGACCTTCAAATTGTGGCTCTTGAACTTTAACAGAAATAACAGCGGTTAATCCTTCACGGAAGTCATCACCACTGATTTCCATTTTTAAATTTTTAAGCATTCCAGATTTTTCTGCATATGCTTTCAAGGTTCTGGTTAAACCTCTTCTGAAACCAGCAACGTGAGTACCACCTTCAATGGTGTTAATGTTGTTTACATATGAATGTACGTTTTCGGTGTAGGTGCTGTTGTATTGCATTGCAAGTTCAACAGGAATACCACCTTTGGTGCCTTCAACATAGATTGGTTCTGGAATAATAGGTTCTCTAGTACCATCTAAGTACTTCACAAACTCTTTTAAGCCGCCTTCAGAGTGAAAATTTTCTGTAGGGAATGTTCCGTCTTCGTTTGCTTCTCTTTCGTCTGTAAGAGACAACTTAATGCCTTTGTTAAGGTAAGCAAGCTCTCTTAAACGTGCCGCAAGGGTGTCAAATTTATATTCTGTAGAAATATTGAAGATTTCCGCATCTGGTTTAAACGTAATTACTGTACCTCTTAAATCCGTAGTGCCAATTTCTTTTACAGAATACAAGGGTTTACCTTGAGAATATTCTTGAACGTATATTTTACCATCTCTGTGAACTTCTGCTTTTAATGCAATAGATAATGCGTTTACGCAACTTACCCCTACACCATGCAAACCACCAGAAACTTTATATGTGTCTTTGTCGAATTTACCACCAGCATGCAAAACCGTCATTACTACCTCTAGTGCAGATTTTTTCTCTTTAGGGTGCATATCTGTTGGAATACCCCTTCCGTTATCTGTTACCCTAATGGCATTGTCTTTAAGAATGGCAACTTTGATGTCATCGCAATGTCCTGCTAATGCTTCATCAATGGAGTTATCGACAACTTCGTATACTAAATGATGTAAACCCTTGATGCCGATATCGCCAATATACATGGCAGGTCTTTTTCTAACTGCTTCCAGTCCTTCTAATACCTGAATATTATCTGCTGAATAATGTGATCTGTCTTCTTTTTCTTCGCTCATATTTTCATTTTTTCAATAGTTTCAAAGATACTTTTTTTTGCCCGCAAATGGGAATGATTTTTGTCGATAAAATCAACTTTTTTTCAACATTTTGTGAAGTATTTAATTAACTTTGACGCTGGAAATTTTGATGTCTTGATTATTCCTTCAAAATACCCCATAATGCCTATTAAGACAGGCTTTTTATCGTTTTAAAATTTTTTAAATAATTATAAATGAAAGTATCAGCAAACAAAGTAGTGTCTTTGACCTATGAATTAAAAATTGAAGATGGCACAGAGATGCTAATGGTAGAAAAAGTAACCCCAGAAAACCTGTTTGTTTACTTACATGGAATGGGTGGATTGCCTCCAAAATTTGAAGAGTCAATTCATAACTTGGCTATAGGCGAAGCGTTTAGCTTTAAATTATCAAAAGAAGAGTCTGGTTATGGCGAAATTGACGAAACAGCAATCGTTGATTTACCGAAAGATATCTTTGTAGTAGATGGTAAATTTGATGATGAAATGATCAAACCAGGTCATTTTATTCCAATGACAGATAACGAAGGCAATAAAATGCAAGGTTTGGTATTAGAAGTGGGTGAGGCAACCATTAAAATGGACTTCAACCATCCTTTAGCAGGTCGTGATTTATTCTTTGATGGTTTAATTCACGATGTGAGAGAAGCTAGTGCAGAAGAGTTAGATCATGGACATGTTCATGGTGAAGGCGGACATCAACATTAATCAATAAAAACCTTTATACGTTTTCCGATGAAAAACTTATCAATTTATTTAAATATTGTTTTATTTATTGCAGTTGTTGTTTTGTATATCTTAAGATATCAAGATCAATCAACTCAAAATACATCTCCAGCATTAAGTTCAACAAATGCACCAACTACTGTTTATGTAAATGGTGATTCATTGTTGAATAATTATGATTATTTTATTGATGCTAAAAAAGATTTTGAAGCAAAAACAAAACAAGTTGAAACTGCAATTATGGCAATGCGTTCAGCACTAGAAAAAGAAATTGGTAATTATCAGCAAAGTGCCGCAGGCATGAGCACAGAGCAACGTGCACGTGTAGAAGAATCATTGATGAAAAAGCAAGAAGCATTTAAGCAATATAGTGAAAATGCAAGTGTAAGTTTACAAGATGAACAGGCAAAATTTAACGAGGAGTTATTTGATAAAGTAGCTGCTTACTTAAAAGATTTCAGTAAGGATAAAAAGTATAAGATTGTAATGAACTATGCAAAAGGTACTGGAATTCTTTTTGCAAACGATAGTTTAGATATTACAAAAGATGTATTAAAAGGTTTAAATAAAGCATATAAAAAATAGGCATTATCACTATTAAAAATTAAATGCGATTGATTCATTTCAATCGCATTTTTTTTTATTCAAAAACAGTTATTCTACTTTCTGAAACAACACCGTGTTTCAAATTTGATTTAAAAATCTACTTAAAGCATTTTCATAAGGGTCAATTACCCAGTGTGGCATGATTGCTAGCTTTTAAGCCTTTTATTCGTTTTTAATATCGTTATAGGCATGTTGAAAACTTTTTTGTGGTAAGATGTGGTAAAAAGTGGTAAGAATATTTAATTTTACTACATCAAACAGCGATAAAATCACAAAATGAGTCAGTTTTTAGGAGAATTTGAATGTAAAGTAGATCCCAAAGGAAGAATAATGCTTCCTGCTGGACTAAAGAAGCAGCTCTCGCCAGAAGCAGAAGGACGCTTTGTGATTAACCGTGGTTTCGAGAAGTGTTTGGTTTTGTATCCATTAAATGAATGGCAGTCTATCAGTGCTGAAGTAAACAAGCTAAACTTATACAATAAGAAAAACAGAGATTTTGCAAGATATTTTTTTAGAGGCGCAACTGAATTGACCTTAGATGGTACCAATCGTTTGTTGCTCCCTAAAGCACTTACAGAATATGCAGCAATCGATAAAGATTTAATCTTATTTGCTTACTCTAATAGAATTGAAGTTTGGTCTAAAGCCAACTACGATAATTTATTAACAGATGAGCCTGCAGATTTTGCATCATTAGCTGAAGAGGTAATGGGAAAG
This sequence comes from Bacteroidota bacterium, assembly GCA_039798705.1. GTDB lineage: Bacteria > Bacteroidota > Bacteroidia > Sphingobacteriales > Sphingobacteriaceae > CAIKLP01. Next base: position 12,931 of record JBDKFN010000014.1, on the reverse strand, counting down.
CCAAAGGAGGGCTTGCATGAGTAAGTATCATCAACCAGTCATGCTATCTGAATGCTTAGATGGCTTGAATATAAAATCAGATGGTACTTATGTAGATGTAACTTTTGGCGGCGGTGGTCACAGTCGTGCAATTCTATCAAAGCTTGGTCCGAAAGGTTTGTTGATCGCTTTTGATCAAGATCCAGATGCCTTGCAAAATGTCATAGATGACGAACGATTTATTTTTATAGATCAAAACTTTCAGTTCTTAAAAAATAATTTACGATTACATCAAATTGGAAAAGTTGATGGAATCTTAGCCGATTTAGGTGTTTCTTCTCATCAGTTTGATGATGCAGCAAGAGGCTTTTCTATTCGATTTGACGCGGATTTAGATATGCGAATGGATCAGAGTAGAGCACTTACTGCTAAGAAAATTTTAGAGACATATTCGGAAGCTGATTTGCATAAAATATTTGGCATGTATGGCGAAGTACATAATGCAAAGACCTTAGCAAATGGTATTGTAAAGTCTAGACAGATTAATGCGATTCAAACTGTTGAAGAATTGAAAGAGATTTTAAAACCAATTGCTAAAAGAGGAAAAGAAAATCAATATTTCGCGCAAGTCTTTCAGGCATTAAGAATAGAAGTAAATCAAGAGCTCGAAGTATTAAAAGATTTTTTAATGCAAACCGAAGAAGTGTTGAAACCAGGAGGAAGATTGGTGGTAATGTCGTACCATTCTTTAGAAGATAGATTGGTAAAAAATTACATTCAAAAAGGAAAATTTTCTGGTTTACTAGAAAAAGATTTATACGGGAATGTGGATGTGCCATTTAACATGGTAAGCCGCAAAGCCATTGTAGCTGGTGATTTAGAGTTAAAAGAAAACAACAGGGCTAGAAGTGCAAAATTAAGAATAGCAGAAAAAAATTAAATGAAAAGGCCGAATAGAATTAGAACCAATGAACCCGAACAGGAAACTGCAATTGTAGAAGAAGCAGAGCCGGTAATCGAGTTAAAGAAAAAAGAACCAACTGGTTCTCCAATTGATTCGCTATTCGCTTCAGATTTTTTCAGTAAAGAAAATGTAAGTAATGGATTGCCTTTTATTTTTTACTTAGCCATGCTTGGTATGTTTTACATCGCTAACCATCATTATGCAGAAAAAAGCGTAAGAAATTCTGAAAAAATTAAAAAGGAATTAAAAGAATTGTATTGGGAACACCTCAATATCAGTTCTAATTTAATGACACAAAGTAAACAAACCGAAGTAGCCAAATTAACAGAGGTTTTCGGATTGAAAGAATCAGTAGTACCACCAACTAAGATCGAAGTTAAAGAATAATGAATATTAGGAAAGACATTATTTTAAGGGTTTACCTGGCATTTTTCTTGCTAGCCATTGTTGCTTTGGGCATAGTGGGAAGGATATTCCAGCTTCAAAATATTCAGGGTGCTAAATGGAGGAAATTATCTGATAGTTTAACAACTAAATTAGTAAATGTAGAAGCAATTAGGGGAAATATTTATTCTTCAGATGGCAGTTTGCTTGCAACGTCATTGCCAGAATACGAATTGCGCTTCGATTTAATGGCTGAAAAAATTACAGATGAAATTTTCAACAGCAAAGTAGATTCTTTAGCCTATTGTTTATCAGATTTATTTAAAGATAAATCTGCGGCAGATTATGAAAGAAAAATGATTGCTGCAAGACACGATAAAGAGCGTTATTATTTATTGAAAAGAAACGTTACTTATTTACAATTAAAAAAAATTAGAACATTTCCGATTTTCAGATTAGGAAAAAATAAAGGTGGTTTGTTATTTATTCAAAAGAATAAAAGAATTCAACCTTTTAAATCTTTAGCACCTCGTTTAATTGGTTATAAAATAGATGGAGTACAACCAGTAGGCTTGGAAGGTGCATTTGATAAAGAGCTTGGAGGCGAACCCGGTCAAAGGTTAATGCAAAGGATTTCTGGTGGCGTATGGATGCCACTAAACGAAGAAGATGAAATTGCCGCAAAAAATGGCGTAGACATCATCAGTACTTTGGATGTAAATTACCAAGACGTTGCACAAAAAGCATTGAATCAACAATTGATTAAACATGATGCGCACCATGGATGTGTGGTTTTGATGGAGGTGGCAACTGGCGAGATCAAAGCCATTGCAAATTTAACTCGAATTGAAAAAGGTGTTTATAAAGAAACCTATAACTACGCTGTAGGTGAAGCAACCGAACCTGGTTCAACTTTTAAGTTGGCTTCTTATTTAGCAGCACTTGAAGACGGAAAGTTTGACACCTCTACATTAGAGAATACAACGGGTGGTATTGTAGAATTTAGTGGGCATAAAATTAAAGATTCACACGAAGGTGGTTATGGTATCATCCCTATGCGTAAAGCATTTGAGCTGTCTTCGAATGTGGCTATATCAAAGAAAATCACAAATTGTTATGCAAAAACACCTTCAAAATTTGTTAACCGTTTACATTCATTTGGTATTGATGAAGATTTACCAATTGAAATAGCTGGTTCTCCAAAAACAAGAATCATTGATCCAAAATCAAGTGCGTGGAATGACCTAACGCTACCTACATTGGCAATGGGATATGCAATTTTAATGACACCACTCAAAACATTGACCTTATATAATGCAGTTGCTAATAATGGAAAAATGGTTTCTCCGAAATTTGTCAGAGAATTAAGAAGCGGTGGTCAATTGGTAAAAACATTTGAACCAATTGTAATTAGAAAAAAAATCGCATCAGACGCATCGTTAGGGAAAATGCGCAAATTAATGGAAGGAGTAGTAAAACAAGGAACAGCTAAAAACTTGAGTACTACCATTTATTCAATTGCAGGTAAAACCGGAACAGCTGTAATTGCTGGAGGTGCAGGAGGATACGCTAACAAACGATATTTAGCTTCGTTCTGTGGCTACTTCCCTGCCGATTTTCCTAAGTATTCGATGATCGTAGTTATAACTGATCCATCTATGTCTGGTTATTATGGAAACGTAGTAGCAGGTCCAATTTTTAAAGAAATTGCGGATAAAGTTTATGCAACTAGTTTAACCATGCATAAAGATGATGCGAAAGAATTAGCTGTTGCAATTGCACCAACTTTTCCAGACGCAAAAGCGGGTTCAAAAGTTAAAACGGTTTTAGCATATCAGAAAATAGGTATTAAAGTGCCTGCTAATGTTGATGCAGAATATGTATCTGTTGAAAAAACAACTCAAGGAATAACGATCAATCCTAAAGAAATTATTGCAAATGGAGTGGTTCCAAATGTAGTGGGAATGGGCTTGCAGGATGCTATATACTTATTAGAAAATGCAGGATTGAAAGTAGTGGTTAATGGCAGTGGTAAAATTACAGCGCAATCAATTTCTGCTGGTTCAAAAGTAAATAAAGGAAGTCAAATCGTATTAGATTTAAAATAATGAAATTAAGTGCTTTATTAAATTCTTGTAAAATATTGGAGTTGGTTGGCAACACCGAACAAGATATTAATGGTATTTATTTCGATTCAAGAAAAGTAAGTAGCGGCTCTTTGTTCATCGCTACAATAGGCACTGCCGTTGATGGTCATGATTTTATCGAATCAGCAATTATAAAAGGAGCTTGCGTAATTGTTTGTCAAAAATTACCTACTAATTTACAAGCCAATGTTACTTATGTAGTAGTGGAAAATAGTAGTAGAGCCATGGGTTTGATGGCCGCAGCATATTATCAACATCCATCAAAAAAATTAAAATTAGTAGGAGTAACCGGTACTAATGGTAAAACTACAGTAGCTACTTTATTAAGTAATTTATTTCAAGAATTAGGTTATAAAGTTGGCTTACTTTCAACTGTTGAAAATAAAATTAACCAAACAGTTATCCCTTCTTCGCATACCACCCCAGATAGTATTAGCATTAATGAATTATTAATCAAAATGTTGGATGCAGGTTGCGATTATTGTTTCATGGAAGTAAGTTCTCATGCAACTGTACAGGAACGCATTGCTGGCTTGACTTTCGAGGGAGGTATATTTACTAATATTACCCATGATCACTTAGATTTTCATCAAACATTTGATGAATACATCAAAGCCAAAAAATACTTTTTTGATCAATTACCTGCGGGCGCTTTTGCACTAACCAACTTAGATGATAAACGTGGTGCTGTGATGTTGCAAAATACCAAAGCACATGTTAAAAGTTATGCATTGCAAACAATGGCAACTTTTAAAGCAAAAATAATTGAAAATCAATTTTCAGGATTATTTTTAAATATTGATTCTGAAGAAGTTTGGTTTAAAATGGTGGGTAGTTTCAATGCTTATAACCTACTTGCAGTTTATTCAACTGCTATGTTATTAGATCAAGATAAAACAAGGGTCTTAACCATTCTGTCAACTTTAAGTGGAGCAGAAGGAAGGTTCGATTATACCATCGCTTCAAATGGTGTAATTGGAATTGTTGATTATGCGCATACACCAGATGCAATTAAAAATGTTTTGCAAACCATTGGGAATATTCGAAAAGGTAATGAAACAGTTATTGCAGTTGTTGGTTGCGGTGGCGATCGAGATAAAACCAAAAGACCAATCATGGCTGAAGTGGCTTGTAAACTAAGCGATAAAGTAATTTTGACATCGGATAATCCAAGAACAGAAGATCCCGCAGCTATTTTAAAAGAAATGGAAGCAGGTGTGCCAATTTCACAACGGAAAAAAACCATTACCATTCAAGATAGAAAAGAAGCAATTCGTACAGCATGTCATTTGGCTAAGAGTGGCGACATTATTCTATTAGCGGGAAAGGGTCATGAAAAATACCAAGAAATAAATGGAGTTAAATTTCCATTCGATGACAAAAAAATATTTTCAGAAATAATGGAATCATTAAAATAATAAAACAAGATGCTGTATTATCTTTTTACTTATTTAGACAAACACTTTGATATTCCTGGAGCAGGATTGTTTCAATTTATTACTTTCCGAACTACTTTAGCAGTTATCGTTTCACTCATTATTTCTTTATTAATGGGTAAAAGATTGATTGATTTTTTACATAAAAAACAAGTGGGTGAAACCATTAGAGACCTAGGATTAGAGGGACAATCTGAGAAGAAAGGAACGCCAACAATGGGTGGTTTAATTATTTTATCTGCCATTATTATTCCTACTTTATTGTTTGCCAAATTAACCAATGTATACATTATTTTAATGTTGATTACAACGGTATGGATGGGAACCATTGGTTTCATTGATGACTACATTAAAGTATTTAAAAAGAACAAAGAAGGATTAGCCGGTAGATTTAAAATTGTTGGTCAAGTTGGCTTAGGTTTAATTGTAGGTTACACCATGTTTTTTCACCCAGCAATTGTAGTAAAAGAAAAAATTCCTGTATCACAATTGTCAACAGTTAAAACAGCTGAAAACACCAAAAGAACTGCAAGTAGCTATTATGTAGCCGAAGCACAAAAGTCGACAAAAACCAATGTGCCATTTTATAAAAATAACGAATTTGACTACGCTAAATTGTTAAAATATTTTGGTACAGGATATGAGCAATATGCATTTTGGGTTTTCATCCCAATTGTTATTTTAATTATTACAGCTGTATCTAACGGAGCAAATATTACCGATGGAATTGATGGTCTAGCAACTGGAACTTCTGCAATTATTGGTTTAGCCTTAGGTGTGTTAGCTTATGTATCTGGTAACATTGTATTTGCAAATTATTTGAACATCATGTATATCCCTAATTCTGGAGAGTTAGTGGTTTTTGCAGGTGCGTTTTTAGGTGCATGTATTGGCTTTTTATGGTACAATACATATCCTGCTCAAGTTTTTATGGGCGATACTGGAAGCCTTGCAATAGGCGGTATTATTGCATCTTACGCCATCATGATTCGTAAAGAATTATTAATACCAGTATTGTGTGGAATATTCTTGGTAGAAAATTTATCAGTTATTATTCAAGTAAGTTATTTCAAATACACTAAAAGAAAATATGGAGAAGGAAGAAGGGTATTTAAAATGTCTCCATTACATCACCATTATCAAAAGTTAGGTTATAGCGAACCAAAAATTGTAACCCGTTTTTGGATCATCGGAATATTATTAGCGGTTATTACCATTGTTACTTTAAAATTAAGATAATTTAAAATGAGCAAAAGAATTGTTGTATTGGGTGGAGCAGAAAGTGGAACTGGAGCAGCTGTATTGGCTAAGCTTCAGGGCTTCGAAGTGTTCTTGTCTGATATGGGTAAAATTCCTGTTCATTTTATTAATAAGTTAAATGAATACAATATTCCTTTTGAACAAGAGCAACACAGCGAAGAATTAATTTGCAATGCAACTGAAATTATCAAAAGCCCAGGTATACCAACTAAGGCGCCAATTATTCAAAAATTATTGGCATTAAACATTCCAATTATTTCTGAAATTGAATTTGCTTCGAGGTATACCAATGCAAAAATGATTGCAATTACTGGAACCAACGGTAAAACCACTACTACATTATTAACCTATCATTTATTAAAAAATGCGGGCTTGAATGTAGGCTTAGCAGGTAATGTAGGCAACAGTTTTGCATTGCAAGTAGCTACTGAAAAATTCGATTATTATGTATTGGAATTGAGCAGCTTTATGTTAGACGACATGTTTAAGTTCAAAGCAGACATTGCAATTTTAACCAATATTACACCCGATCATTTAGATCGTTACGATTATCAAATGCAAAATTATGTGAATTCTAAATTTAGAATTACACAAAACCAAACAAGCAGCGATTATTTTATTTATTGCAAAGATGACGCGGTAATACAAGCTGCAATTGAATCACAGCACATTGAATCTACCATGATTCCATTCTCTATTGATGAAGAGTTGGCATTTGGCGCTTCCATCAGTAACCAAAATTTAAACATAAAACTAAATCTAAATACTTTTACTATGACTATCCAAGAACTTGCGCTACAAGGTAAACACAATCTCTACAATTCAATGGCATCAGGTGTTGCCGCTAAGTTATTAGATATTAGAAATGAAACTTTAAAAGAGAGTATGTCTGATTTCAAGAATGCACCACATCGATTAGAGCATGTTGCACGCATTCAAGGAATTGAATTCATCAATGATAGTAAGGCTACAAATGTAAACTCTACTTGGTATGCATTAGAAAGTATCAATACCCCAATTGTTTGGATAGCTGGTGGTGTAGATAAAGGAAATGATTATAGCATGTTGACACAATTAGTAAAAGATAGGGTTCGCGCAATTGTTTGTTTAGGTACAGACAATAGTAAAATACATGAAGCTTTCGGAAATGTAGTAGATATTATTGTGAATACTTCTTCTGCGAAAGAAGCAGCAGAAGTAAGTTATCATTTAGGTAAAAAAGGAGATACCGTTTTATTGTCGCCTGCATGTGCTAGTTTCGATTTATTCAAAAATTATGAAGACAGAGGACAGCAATTTATGGAAGCGGTGAAAGAACTTTAATATTTAAATCAAACGGCTATGAATTGGATATTAAAAAACGCAAAAGGAGATCGCTACATTTGGTTAGTAGTGATTTTCCTATCACTTATTTCATTACTTGCAGTATATAGCTCTACGGGAACTTTGGCTTATAAAAAGCAGCACGGTAACACAGAGTATTATATTTACAAGCATTTGACCCTCATGATTGCGGGTTTATTTTTGATGTATTGGGCACATAAATTAGACTACCGATACTATTCGAAAATTGCACAAATTTTATTGTTTGTTTCTTTTCCAATGTTAGCGTATACCTTAAAATTTGGTGGAGAAATTAATCAGGCTGCTCGTTGGATTACAATACCAGTTATTGATCAATCTTTCCAAACTTCCGATTTAGCCAAGCTGGCCATCATTATGTATTTGGCCCGTGAACTTTCACGCAGACAAGAAAATATCAAAGATTTAAAAAAATCTTTCTTGCCTATAATTGGCGCGGTAGTATTGACGATTGCATTAATTGCACCTGCTAACTTTTCTACTTCATTAATGTTATTTGCAACTTGTTGTTTGATCATGTTAATTGGTAGGATTAGTTTCAAGCATATTGGAACTACGCTAGTTGCAGGAGCGGTAATACTCTCATTGGTTGTATTTTTTGGTCCCAGAAGGGAAACCTATCGTTCGCGTATTAAAACATTTACTAGTAATGAGACGGTTGATAAAGACAAAAGTTTTCAATCTGATCAGTCAAAAATTGCAATTGCAACAGGCGGATTATTTGGAAAAGGACCTGGAAATAGTTCGCAAAAAAATTACTTACCGCATCCATACTCCGATTTTATTTTTTCAATTATCATTGAAGAGTATGGCATGATTGGTGCAATCATGATCATCATAGCATACCTCGTGTTTTTATATCGATCCATAAAGATTGTAACGATGGCACCAAAAGCATTTGGCGCATTGTTGGCCTGTGGATTGAGCTTTAGCTTGGTCATACAAGCTTTTGCAAACATGGCTGTTGCTGTGAATTTAATGCCCGTAACCGGTGTGCCTTTGCCATTGGTTAGTATGGGTGGAACTTCTATCTTATTTACCAGTGTGGCATTCGGAATTATTCTGAGTGTAAGCAGAGACATTGAAGAAATGGAGAAAGGAGCAGAACTTGAAGCAGCCTAAAATCATTATTAGTGGAGGTGGCACAGGCGGGCATGTATTCCCAGCCATTGCTATAGCTGGTGCCATTCGTTCAAAATATCCTGATGCTCAATTTTTATTTGTTGGTGCAAATGGTAAAATCGAAATGGACAAAGTGCCTGCAGCGGGCTATGATATTGTGGGCTTAGATATCAGAGGGTTGCAAAGAAATTTATCTTTAGCGAATTTAAAATTCCCAATTAGATTAATTAAAAGTTGCTGGAAAGCACGTCAAATTATAAAAAAATTCAAGCCAGATGTAGCTGTTGGTGTTGGAGGTTATGCTTCTGGTCCATTGCTTTTTATGGCTGCTCAGCAAGGCATCCCATGTCTAATTCAAGAGCAAAATTCATATCCAGGAATCACCAATAAATTGCTTGCTTCAGCTGCAAAAAAAATCTGTGTGGCATACGAAGGTATGGAGAAATATTTCGAGCAATCGAAGCTTTTATTGACCGGAAATCCGGTACGTTCAGAAATAGTGAAAATGCAGGTGAGTCGTGCTGCTGCTTTTCAACATTTCGGATTGGATGAAAATAAAAAAACGATACTCATAATTGGAGGAAGTTTGGGTGCTCGAACGCTCAATACCAGCGTCTTGAAAGACTTGAATTCACTAGTAATTCAGGATGTTCAAGTAATATGGCAAACAGGTAAACTGTACTATTCCACAATTGTTGAAAATGTAGGGTCGAAATTGCCGTCAGGAGTGAGGATATTTGAGTTTATTAGTAATATGGAGATGGCCTATACTGCCGCCGATATAATTATCTCGAGAGCAGGAGCAGGAACCATTTCGGAATTATGTTTATTGGCCAAGCCAGTGATATTAGTTCCCTCTCCAAATGTAGCTGAAGATCATCAAACCAAAAATGCAATGGCATTGGTGAAAAAATCTGCAGCAGTTTTAATTACCGATGCAACAGCATCAAATGAATTAATAAATACTTGCATCGATTTATTGAACGATGAAAGCAAAATGAAAAGTTTAGGAAATAATATTTCACAATTAGCCATTGCAGATGCTGCTGAAAAAATTGCAGATGAAGTAATGAAGTTGATAAAATAATTAAATGAAATTAGCGCACATTCAAAATGTATATTTAGTTGGCATCGGAGGGATCGGGATGAGTGGACTGGCGCGCTATTTCAAAAATAGAGGTTGTGAAGTTGCGGGTTACGATAAAACAGAAACAATATTAACGAACGAATTAGTCTCCGAAGGAATACCTGTTTCTTACATCGATGATGCTTCATTCATTCCAGAAACTTTTTTAGTTCACGACCCATCAACACTTATTATTTACACACCTGCTATTCCTCAAGACAGTGAAATATTAAATTATTTTATTGAGCAAGATTTTATCTTAAGGAAAAGAGCACAGGTGTTGGGGATTATCTCGGAGAGTTCATTTACCATTGGCGTAGCGGGCACACATGGTAAAACAACTACCTCAACCATTATTGCTCATTTGTTAAAACATTCTGGATACGACTGTTCAGCATTTCTTGGTGGAATTTCTACCAATTACCAAAGCAATATTTTATTTGGTAAAAATAATGTAATGGTTGTAGAAGCAGATGAATTTGATCGTTCGTTTTTAACATTGCATCCTGACATTGCAATTGTAACTTCAATGGATGCAGATCATTTGGATATTTACGGAGATAAAAATCACATTGAAGAATCTTTTAGGTTATATGCAAGTCAAGTAAAAAGAGGCGGAAAATTAATTTTTAAATATAATTTACCGATTCAAAAAAATGGCATTACCTATGGTGTTAATTCTACTAGCGCCGATTATACTGCACATAATATTCGAATTCAAAATGGAAAATACGTTTTTGATTTTAAAAACGGTTCTGTTGAATTCAAAGACATGAGTTTAGGATTGCCAGGCTTACATAACGTAGAGAATGCAACAGCAGCTATAATTGTTGGCTTATTGTTGCAAATCCCAGAAGAAAAGATCAGAGCTGCTTTGGCAACTTTCTCAGGTGTGAAAAGGAGATTTGAATACATTGTGCAAAATGAAAAGATGGTTTACATCGATGATTATGCACATCACCCAGAAGAGTTAAGGGCCTGCATTAATTCTGTAAGACAAATGTATCCAACAAAAAAATTAACAGTTATTTTTCAACCACATTTATTTTCTAGGACGAAAGATTTTGCGCAAGAGTTTTCAGAGGTGTTGAGTTTAGCTGATCAATTAATTGTAATGGATATTTATCCTGCAAGAGAATTACCAATTGCAGGAGTGGATGCGAATTTAATTTTAAATCAAGTGAGTATTGCTAACAAACAATTAGCATCAAAAGAAAACTTGATGGAAAAATTAGCAAACATGGATATAGAATTATTACTAACGGTTGGCGCAGGAGATATAGATACGATGGTTAAACCTATTCAAGAATTAGTAGGCTAATGAAAAATATTCCTTGGACAAAAATTGGAATCGTATTGTTGTGGATACTTGGTGTATCTACAATAGTGGTTTCTTTGGCGTTCACTGAAATAAAAAAACATGAGTTTAAGTGTAAAAAAATTACCATCAATGTAAATAAAGACGATGAAGATTATTTCATCAACAAACAAGACATTTCTGCATTAATACAAATTGGAGGAGATTCCTTATTGAACAAGAATATCGACGCAATTAATGTTAAACGTTTAGAAAAATTAATAGAAGACAATAAATACATATCAAATGCAGAAGTTTTCATCGATTTAAACGGTGAATTGTTTGTGAATGTAAAGCAACGTAAACCAATGTTGCGCATATTCACAGCAGATCAACATAGTTTTTACTTAGATGAAAACGGTTTGAAAATGCCATTGTCACCGAACTATTCTGCAAAGGTATTGTCGGCCAATGGGTATATAGATGAGGTATATGGAGGAATCTACGATTCAGTAAAGAATCCATTATTGAATGACATTTTTGCACTCAGTCAACTCATTAGAAAAAATGAATTTTGGGATGCACAAATTGAACAAATTTACATTGAAGAGAATAAAGATATCACCTTGATTCCAAGAGTAGGAAATCAAAGAATTATTTTAGGTTCTATTGAAAAAATGAATGAGAAATTAGAGAAGCTATATTTATTCTATACCAAGGCGATGCCTAAAGCAGGATGGGATGCATATAGTATCATTAATTTAAAATTTGACAATCAAATTGTAGCAACAAAATCTGGTATGAGCATTGTATTGCCTAAACCAGTTATAGATAGCGTTGCTGCAACAAATAAGCAAGACACAACAATTACAGTATTATAATATTTAATAGCATATGGAAAACAACGAGATCGTAGTAGGGTTAGACATTGGAACTACAAAAATTTGTGCCATTGTGGGCATGAGAAAAGAGCATGGAAAAATTGAAATTCTTGGTATGGGAAAAGCGGAGTCGGCTGGAGTTTCAAGGGGCGTTGTAACAAATATTGAAAAAACAATTAAAGGTATTCAACAAGCAATTGAAGAAGCGAGCAATCAATCTAACTGCGAAATTTCTGAAGTAGTAGTTGGTATTGCTGGTCAACATATTAAAAGCTTACAGCACCGCGGTATCATTACTAGAAACTCAACAGAAGATGAGATTTCTAGGGTAGATGTAGACCTATTAATAAAAGACATGTATCGTTTAGCGATGCCTCCTGGAGAACAAATTATTCATGTTATTCCACAAGAATTTACAGTTGATAACGAACAAGGCGTTTTAGATCCTATTGGAATGTCAGGAGTTCGTTTAGAAGCAAATTTCCATGTCATTACCGCACAAATTACAGCTGCAAATAATATTTTAAAATGTGTAGCGAAAGCTAGTTTAGATACCACAACATTAATGCTTGAACCATTAGCTTCTGCTGAAGCAGTTTTAGGCGAAGAAGAAAAAGAAGCAGGCGTGGTATTAGTTGATATAGGTGGTGGTACTACAGATATTGCAATTTTCTACGAAGGAATTATTAGACATACAGCAGTAATTCCATTTGGCGGAAATGCAGTAACAGAAGATGTTAGAGAAGGTTGTTCTGTAATGAAGAATACTGCAGAAGCTTTAAAAATTAAATTTGGTTCTGCATTAGCGGATGAAAATAAAGAAGAAGAAATTATTTCTATTCAAGGGTTAAGAGGAAGAGAGCCTAAAGAAGTTTCTGTTAAAAATTTAGCTTTAATTATTCAAGCTAGAATGGAAGAAATTTTAGAGCAAGTAAAATATGAAATTCAATCTTCTGGTTACGAGAAAAAAATT
>JBDKFN010000013.1:0-34108 GCA_039798705.1 Bacteroidota bacterium | reverse complement strand
CTTTTACAACTTTTCAAATTTCTTTAAAATATAAACTTTAAAAAATGGGCAAAAAAGTTATATTATTTTTTACAATATTTTTTTGTTTAGCAAATTTGACTGTGAAATCTCAGACTGCAATTTATTATCTAGATCAATCTAATTTATCAGATAGTATTTCGATTAAAAATTATTTCAATGAAATAGGAAGTAGAATTAAGCAGGACGCTCATTTAATTCTCAATCTGACAAATAAGCCTCAGTATTGCCATGGTGCAAGCATAGATAGGTGTTTGACAAGTCAGCTAGCTTTAAATAGCTCCAATGCTAAAGCAACAGATTCATTGTCTTTGAATTTAATGGTTCAACAAGTAAACAGGCTAATTAATCCAATCAATAATATTGATTTTTATTTTTTTGTTAGCTCAGCTTCTTTGAAAGATAATCGCCTCAATCAATTTATCAATCAAATGCTATTGGCTACAGATTTGTATGCAAACCCACACACTACTGTTTATTTATTATTAAAAGATCAAAAACTGCAACAACAATTAACTTTTTTAAAGACTAATAAAAACTACAAACAGTATCAGGTTAAATTTTATTAATATGTTAAAGATTCAATTTAAAACCATACTATATTTTGAGGCATTATTATTGTTGCCTCTTATTGCAAGTTTATTTACGAATGAGGTTAAGTGGTCGCTATTTGATTACATCATGATGGCATTACTTTTAGCTTTTTTCGCAACAGCAATCGCTTTTATTAAAAATAAAATTCAGCACTTACTTGTAAGGCGAATAGCTATAATTCTCCTATTTTTAGTCTTTTTATTAATTTGGGCTGAGTTGGCAGTCGACTTATTTTAAAATATAATTATGAACAGAATCGTTGTAAAATCATTAATTAAATCTAGTATGGCCCAAGTATGGGAATGTTGGACTAATCCAATACACGTAAAGAATTGGAATTTTGCTTCTTCAGACTGGTGTTGCCCCGAAGCAACTAATAATTTACAGACAGGTGCTGAGTTTCATTATACCATGGCTGCTAAAGATCAATCAATGAGTTTTGATTTTTGGGGTACTTATCAGGAAATATTACCGCATCAAAATATTGAAATTATTTTAGGAGATGGTAGGAAAATGACGGTAACGTTTGAGTCTACAAGCGATGGTGTGATCGTTACAGAATTGTTTGAACCGGAGTCTCAAAACCCTGAAGAAATGCAGCAAGCAGGCTGGCAAATGATTTTAGATAATTTTACAAAATACGTAGAGGCGTTATAAGTAAAATTCAAACAAAAAAAGCCTCCTATTGCTAGGAAGCCTTTAAAATTTAACCATTTTTACCTTATTTCCTGTAGTAAATCCTACAACCAAAAGAATTTGTTTCTGGTTTGCTCGGTTCTTTATTTTCAAGTAATTCGTTTAACGCAATTTCGATAAACGATTTTGCTAGTTCTGGGTGTTCTCCATTGTCATCGATGGCGCCTGCATATTTCACAATCCATTGGTTGTTTGATTCCCAAATAATAAATGCATGTGGAGTATGGTCTGCATTAAAAATTTTGCCAACAGTCTGATTTGCATCGTATAAATACGGGAAGTTATATTTTTCTTGATTTGCTTTTTCGCGCATCAACGCAAAACTTTCTTCTTCATATACTGCAGTGTCCATCGAATTGATAGCTAATAATGGCACATCAAAGCTATTGTATTTTTGATTCAATGCATTTAATCTTTCAGGATATAATTTTGCAAATGGGCAATGGTTGCATGTAAATACCACAATAAAACCTTTGGCGTTGGGATAGTTTTTTAAAGAAACAATTCTCCCATCAACATTTAGCAAATTAAAATCAGAAATTACTTTTCCAATGTGTTTTGTTTGTACGTACTTGTCTGCTTTAAATCCAAAACAGCTAAATAAGAATAAAAACAAAAAAATATTTAATAAACGTTTCATTACTCTTTAATAAATTTCTGAACGCTAATTGATTTAGTTTCTTTATCCATCATTTGTAAGATATAGGCGCCTTTTGCTAAGCTGGAAACATCTATGCCTTTTGCTATTTCAGGTTGAGGAAGCATGATTAAAGCTTTACCATTTAAATTGAAAATGGTAATATAATATGCAGTGCTTTTCGCATCATTTATTTTTAAGTATAATTTTTCTTTAACAGGGTTTGGGAAAACAGTGAAACCTAAATTCGATTTTGTGTCATTGTTTATTCCGGTAGTTCCTGTAACTACAAACTGACCCATCATTCCACCATCTTCGTGGTTTGTAAAATGGCAGTGGTACATAAATGGATGAATGGCATCTGAATAATCGTCGAATCTAGCAACAAATGTTGCGTTTTCATTTCGAGGTAAATAGAGTACATCTTTCCAACCAGATTCATGCGCACCCACTGCGCTCGCTGATCCGTTTCTGGCAACTATTTTAAATTCTACATCATGTATATGAAAGGTATGTCCAAAAACATTGCTATTGGTAATGGTCCATTTTTCAATCGAATTTAAATTGACAGTTTTATTAATATAACTTAAATCAAATGATTTATTATCGAAAGAAAATGGAGCGGAATTTGGTCCAGGCTGTCCACCTGTTACCGCTACAGCTCTATTCACTGTTGCGTCTGCAGCTGTCCAATAAGTGTTGTTTACTAAGCTTGTCGGTAAACTTGTAATTGCATTTGCGCTTGTTGCCGCAACGTTAATTCTTAAAATAGGAAAATCAACATTGTTTAATAGGCTTCCAAATTGACCTGAAGTAGCTGGCTCTCCACCAGGAAATCCAAATGCTTGACCAGAATTGAATGCTTTTAAATCTAGCGTGCTTCCAACAATATCGTTACCTAAGTTTACTAAAATTTCTACGCGTTCACCTACCAATAATTTTACACGGGTAACAGGTACGGGAGCGTTTAATAATCCGCCATCATTTCCAATGATATAAAAAGTTCTATTGTCGCTAAATCCTAAATCGTATCCACGTTCTGTTTCTGCATTAAGAATTCTTAATCGCACAAATTGTTTAGGTAAGCTCACTTGCGCATTAGGAGTGCCATTGGTTAAAACGTAATCGCCATATGCAACATTGTTAAATAAAAATTGATTGTTTGCGTCATATCTTCTACTAGTAACCATTAACGGAATGTCATCGATTCCATATGTTCTAGGCAAGGCTAGTGCGGCTTCTTCCGCGTCACGAACAATTATAAACCCGCCAATTCCTTTTGTTAAATGTTCTGTGGTCATTTCATGTAAGTGCGGGTGATACCAGTAAGTGCCAGCCTGATTTTTCATTTCCCAATAAGGCTGCCATAAAGTTCCTGGAGGAATTACTTGATGTGGTCCGCCATCCATCACAGCAGGCAAATGCATGCCATGCCAATGTATAGTTGTACTATCATTTAATTTATTTCTCACATTCATGTGAACCGTATCGCCTTTATTTATGAACAAGGTAGGTCCCCAAAAATCACCATTAATACCGCCAGTAATAGTTTGGTTGCCAGTTCTCAATTGTTTGATGGTGTCCTTGATGGTAAGGTTGAATTCAGTTCCATTCAATGTGTCAGGAATCCAAAGGTTTTGATAGGTTTGGGCTTTAGATAGGCTAATAAAACCAATTATTAGAATAAGAGTGAAGGAGATTTTTCGCATTTTTTATTGTTAATTTTATTCTTTGACGACAATCTAATTCAAATCCTTTGAAATAAAGTTGAATTATGCAATCTTTCCTTTTTCTTGTAATAATGCATAAGCATTTTCCCAGCTAGGAATTTCATCCGCCTCATAACCGTAAGTTCTGCCAGTCGCAATTTTGCTAAAAGCTTTCATGGCTTTTAGATGCACTCCACTGCGCATAAACACCAACATATCATCTCTACTTTCCCATGCGGTAATTGTACATTGGTTCCCATGCATATTCTTTACTTCACAAAACAAAATGCCTTTAGCTTTTTTTGCTTCATTAAACGAAGGAATGGCTAATAGCCAAAACTTAAAAAAACTAAATAACCCTTTTGGTTTAAGTGAAGTGAGTGATATGTGCATGTGATTAAATTTACATAAAAATAATTAAAATTACAGAATGTTATAATGATTCTACTTATAGCATATTCAATTTTATCTAGTTCATCTAAGCATTAAAATTGCAACTTATATACAAGGTTTGGGAAAAACCCTAGCTGATAAGTGCTGTTAATATTTTGAGTTTTATTGTCATAATTCTCAGAAAATATATTTTTATGGTTCGTGATGTTTTGTAGGTCTAATGAAAAAGTTTGAGCTATTTTATGTTTTTTACTATTTAATACAAATCCAGCTTTTAGATCAAACCTATAATAATTTTCATAAAAACTGCTATAAACATTTTCTGAAAGTTTTTCTCGACCGATTTCGTTCGAAGCAGCTAAGTCTATTGGAGTATATGCTCTTCCTCCAGCATTTGTGAACTTAGAATCTATCGTAAATTTATTTCTTTTTCCAAAACCCACATTCCATTCTTTGCCAACTAACATATTAAATACATATTTTCCATTGAATGCAGTATTTCTTGTAATTCCATCACTGCCCTTATATTTAGAATTATAAATCGAGGAAGTAAATAGGCCATAATAACCAGCACTAAAAAACTTTTCAATTGTAAGTTCTATTCCATAGTTTTTCCCAGTCCCAGCATTAACTAAACTATCTTGTAAGTCTGCTTTAAAAGTAGATCCTGTGTTTAGCATTGAATAATTGCTCTCATAGCTAGTAACCGGAACATTGAAAATTGATTGATAATAAATCTCCGATTTGATTCGCCAATCGTTCGAAGGTTGATAGTTATGTGCAATTACAAAATGATGACTTTTTGTAAAATCTAAATTAATGTTATTGTAATTTATAGACCCATCAGGTTTTGTTGTTTGTAAAAAGTAGACGTTAATTGGTTGCATTTGAGCATGTAAGCCATAGCCAATATTGAATGTGTTTTTAGGGTTAACATAATAAGTTAAGCCAAACCTAGGTTCTAATGCGCGTGAATTATTTAGGAAAAACAATTGAGAATGAATGCCACTATTTAAAGTCCATTTTTCATTAAAAGAATATTTTAAATGTATGAAAGCTTGTGCTAGGTTAGTGTTGCTAATATAATCCCATATTTGAACATAATCCTCGTTGATTTGTCTTTTGGTTTTGTAGAACAAATTCAATTTTATTATTTCATCTTGCATCCCAGCTTTTAAAAATAATTTTGAATTAAATTTGTGGTTATATGTACTACTTAGGTTTAGGCTAGTTTTAGATACATTGTTTACTTCTTTAATATAGCTTGTATTGCTTTGTCTATCGAAGTCGTAGCCCGTTTGATAAGTACTAGCGTAGTTCATTCCTAATATTGAACTAATGAAAGTATTTTTATTTATTTGTTTATGATGATTTATGCCAACCATTCTGATTTTGCTAGCAAAATCTACTTGATTGCCATTACCATATAGCGTATTTGAATTTCCCCCGCCAATTTCAATAGTGCTTTCTGCTAAAATTCCAAACATGGAAATTTTGCCATATTTACTGGTGCCGCTATTTAATTTGAATGACAAATCTTGATAAGAAGGAGTTGCGGTTGTGCCTATATCAATGCCCATTTTTTGAGCAACGCCTGCTAATGCATATCGGTAACCAATTAAGTATGACGCATCACTTTTTTTGCTAAATGGCCCTTCTGTAGTTGCTTCTAATCCAGTAATTACGCCCATTTGCAATGTTGTTTCACATTTTTTATGGTTTCCATTTCTAAAACCTAAATCGAAAACACCGGCTATCGCATTGCCATATTCTGCGGGGAATGCAGAAGTAAAAAAGTCTGAACTCTTTAGCAAGTTTGTGTTTAGTGCACTTACTGCTCCTCCTGTGGTGCCTACAGAAGCAAAGTGGTTAGGATTGCTAGTGTTCATGCCGTCAATTCTCCAGAGCACACCTGTTGGAGAGTTTCCTCTAATAACAATATCATTTCTACTGTCGTCGGGCGCATTTACACCCGCAAAATTTGCAGCTAATCGAGCAGGGTCACTTCGTCCACCTGCATACCTATTTACTTCCTCCATTGAAAAGGTTCTGCTACTAACATTAGATAGTTTATTAATACTACCCGCTTTGTTATTTGCCTTTATTAAAACCTCTCCAACCTGATTGATCGATTCTTCTAATGCTATATCTAAAATCACTTCTTTACCAGAAGTGATAATTACGTTTGGAATGGTTAAAGTTTTATAGCCAACGAATGATGCTATAACATTATATCGATTTGGAGGGATATTCGCTATTGCAAATTTACCTTGAAGGTCACTAATAGCCCCTTTTTCATTAAGGTCTATTTTGATTAAAACCCCCGTTAGTGGAGCATTGGATAATTTATCTTTTACTTCACCTCTAATATTTTGGTTGTTATTTTGCGCGAAAACAATGCAAGGAAGCATCATTAAATTAAAAATTAATCTTTTCATATCTCTATAAGAAGATTATTTTTTAATTATCCTTCGGTTTTTATTTTTTTATTAGTCAATTTAAAACTGTTGAATTAAGTTTAAATATTCTATTTTCTTGCTAATAGTGAAAAAAGGTAGCGCCTCAATTAATGCTTTTACTTCGTCTTCTGACAAGTCATTAAATAGCAGTATTGCGCCATTTCTTTCTTCTCTCAAATATAAATGTTTTATAATTCCTTTAGCTTTCCATTCGGCAACCATTGCCTGTTCCTGTATAAGAATCTCTTGAAAATTTGCCGGCAAATTTTCCATGTCAAGTGTTAGTATAACTTGTATTGTTTTCATGTTATTTTTTTTATTTTTTATAATTAATATTATTCAGCTAAAAATGGATAATCAATATATCCTTCGTCGTTTCCGCCATACATTGTTGCTCTATCTGGTTCGTTGAGCGTTGCATCTAATTCAAATCTCTTTGGTAAATCTGGATTGGCTAAAAATAAAGTGCCATAAGAAATAAGTTTTGCAATACCTTTATTAAGTTCTGCTTCACCGGTTTCTCTGTTAAAACCACAGTTTGCTATTATTGGTGTTTTGGTTAGCGCGCCAAATGTTTCAACAGGGTTTGCAGGATAATTAGGATGTTTATCTGGCGAGAATGGCACATTCATGATATGAATATACGCTAAATCTAATTTATTTAACTCTTGAATTAATAATGAAAACTGTTCAATAGGGTCTTGGTGACTGATATTGTTGTATGTACTTGTTGGTGCAATTCGAATAGCTGCTTTATTATTTCCAATAGTATGAACAATCTCATTCATAATTTCGAGTGCAAATCGATTTCTGTTTTCATTGCTTCCGCCATATTCATCTGTTCTTTGGTTTGCGCTTTCAGCTAAAAACTGGTTTGGTAAATATCCAAAAGCAGCGTGTAATTCTACACCATCAAATCCAGCCTCAATGGCATTTATAGCAGCTTGTTTATACTCCTGTACAATATTTTTTATCTCTTCAATGCTTAAACTTCTTGGTGTTTCATAGTCTTTCAACCCATCCATTGTAAAGTGTTGTTGTCCTTCAATTGCAATAGCAGAAGGGGCTACAGGTTGTTCGCCATTTTTTACTAAAGTGTGACCAACGCGTCCAGTATGCCAAAGTTGCGCATAAATTACGCCACCTTTTTCATGTACAGCGGCTGTAACTTTTTTCCACGCTGAAATTTGTTCTGCAGTGTAAATTCCTGGCGTACGAAAACTTCCAATAGCTTGTTGTGAAATATTAATCGCCTCGCTTATGATTAAGCCAGCGCTTGCTCGTTGAGTATAATAAAGAACAGTTGAATTTCCAACTTCTCCATTTCCATTTGCACGTGATCGAGTCATCGGCGCCATCGCCATGCTGTTATTTAATTTTTGCTTACCAATTATTGTAGCTTGTAATAGTTTCATATGTTGTTTTATAAATTTATTCGTAAAACTATTAACTTTGTCTAAATAATGTGCTTATATGTAAAATATATGTATAGGCTATAATTTTAGACTAATGGCAAAAATACAGATTAGAAAAACAAAAGATTTCGTTCCAGGTAATTGTCCTGTTGGATATACGATGAATAAAATAGGAGGGAAGTGGAAGCCAAGTATCATTTACATGATCAGAAACGATAAAAATCGATATAGTTTATTGCTGAAAAATATCACTGAAATTAGCAAACAAACTTTAACAAATCAGTTAAGAGAGTTAGAAGCAGATGGAATTATTGAGCGAATTATTTTTCCTGAAATTCCACCAAGAGTTGAATATAAAATTACGAAATTTGGAAGCACATTATTACCAATTATAGATAGTATGTCTATTTGGGCAAAAAAACATATGCCAAAATGATTATTTTGGTGAAAAATATTCGAATGCGAATCGTTGAATTTATGTAATTATTTTTTGTTCATTAACCAAAATGTCATTCCTCCAAGCAAGCCTACTGTAAGTGCGGCTCCAACAACATCTAATAATATAACAATATTGTTTAAATAAAAGTTACTCGATGCATACCAATAGAAATCAGTCATGCAAGCGATAAATACCCCAACAAAGGAGCTAAATAAAAATGCTTTTCCAATTGTTTGAATAGTTGAATTTAAAAGTAAAAAATGAATTAATCCAGCATATGATAGGCACGATAAATACATGAAAAGCATATTAAATTCTGTTGTCTTTTTAAAGCCAGAAATTTGTGTCGTGTTGGTTTCGGTATATGGGCCAAGTATTAGACTGAAAACTAACCATCCAATTATAAAATAAAAAATACTGCTAATTAAACTGATGTAAATAAATGAAGAAATGGTTTTTTTCATATGTCAATTTAATTAATAAAGTTAGAATATTAATCTGATAATCTAATTATTTCATTATGCAAACAACAATAACAATATTTTATATTTTTGACCAGAGATTTTATTTAGAAGTAGAGGGAAAGTGGCGGTGCTAGTAAATTAAATTTAATATCTTTAAATATGATTCGACGTGGAAATTTAAATGATGTTTCGTTATTGCAAAGCATAGGTAGATAAACATTTGACGATACTTTTGGAAATACTTGTACAAAAGAAGATATGCTTGGCGTTCTAGAAAAGTATTTCAACGCAGCGCAGGTTAGCTTAGAGTTACAAGACGAAGCCGACAATTTCTTTTTTTGTGAAGAGGAGGGTATTGTAAAAGGTTATTTGCGTATCAATGCAAAACATGCTTGTCCATTAGAAGATTTTAAAAGCTTAAAATGTATTGAGCTTGTTCGATTATATGTGTTAAATGAATATCATGGCAAAGGAGTGGCGAATGAGCTAATGGAATTTGCAATTCAATTCGCGCGCAACCATGGCTTCGAAAAAATATATTTGTCTGTTTGGGAATACAATTTTCGTGCGCGTGGGTTTTATGAAAAACATGGATTTTTAAATACAGGCATTGAAAATGATTTTCCGCTAGGTTCAACACCCCAAACAGATTACTGGTTTGTGAAAGATTTGAAATAAAAAAAGCCTCACATTTCTGCAAGGCTTTCATTATTAAGGCTCCCCTAATTGACGAAAGTTGCAGCTATAATTCTATGATTGATTTTGTAATTATCAGGAAATTGAAGGGTTGAATATACTGTGATTTTTCAATTGTCAATCATAGACTTCAAGTATTCAAGATAAACCTCTCCTCGTCGTTCTGCAAAGAAATCTAAGAGTAAGACTGTACTTGATTGAATAAACAAACCCACTCCAATTCCATTCCACAGGGAATTTTGCCTAGCTCCGTACATGAGAATAACACCTAAAAACATTAAAGTGATTTCAGTGTATCTAAAAAGTATAAAATTCCGCATGACTTTTTCCATTCTTGGAATTTCTTCTGTTTGAATCATTTCAGTTTTTTCCGACAGGTAGGTTTCCACCCTTATAATATCTTTTGGACTTCGATAAATTAACGTTAGGCCAACTATGATTTCTAAAGTAGAAACCAAAAGAAAGGGAATTGCTATTCCTTTCATAAAAGATGTTTTAGCAACAGAAAGGCATATTACTGCTAATGCTAAACCTAAAAGCCCTAAACCTAAAAACAAGAAACTCTCAAGTCTTTCTCCTGTAAAATATTTTACAATTGGATTCATCTCTTATAATTTGAAAAACTTTTTATTCATTCTATAAATAAATCCATATCCGAAAATCTTATTTAATAGATTGAGGAGTTTAGCGTCTTTGCCTGCCATGTATCTGAGCCTTTTTGTTCCATCCGTTGCAGCTTCAAAAATGACCTTAGTTACTACATTTGTTGACGATGAATTTTTAAGCATTTCTGGGAATGCTGTCATAATTTTCGTTACTATATTTTGGTAGGCAGTCAATTTTTCATCATTGTTAAAATCAAAAGAACGACCTGCAAAATCTGTAGCAATTGAACCAGGTTCGATTATTTTAACGGAGCCTCCAAATTGTTCTACCTCATATCTTAGAGATTCTGAGATGCCCTCAACTGCGAATTTGGTACCATGGTATAGCGAACCTAATGGGAAAGTCATTTTACCACCCATTGATGAAACATTCATTATTATTCCATTTTTATTTTCTCTAAAATGTGGAAGTAAAGCTCTTGTAACATCTAAAAGTCCAATGACATTGGTATTGAATTGACGCAATATCTTTTCTCGTGGGAATGATTCTAATGGTCCGTATGCTCCGTAGCCCGCATTGTTTAGGAGGACATCAATTCTTTCGAATTTTTCAATACCATAGGTTATTGCTTGATTTATTGAATCTAAGTCCAATACATCAAGTTTCGTTACAAAAACATTTTTCAAGCCGGTTAATTCGGTTTCTGTTTCAGGATTTCTCATTGTAGCCACAACATTCCATCCTTTTTTTTGAAAGAATTTGGCTGTTTCTCTCCCTATACCACTGCTTGCGCCTGTAATTAAAATTGTTTTTTTCATTGTATGTATAATTGTTAGGCTGCAAACATATTAGCTTAATTTCGAACCAACAACCTTAGAGTATAGTCTAAGGTTGATATTTATTTTTCAACACCGTACATTTGTCGAATGTTAATAAATGAATTATCCAAAAAAACAGGAGTTTCTGCTCATACCATACGCTTCTATGAGAAGTCAGGGTTGATAGAGGGCAAGCAAGATGAATCAGTTAAATCCAATAATTACCTTCATTACGATGATGTAACGATTGAAAAGCTTGAATTCATAAGTGATGCGAAGTCGGTTGGTTTTACTATCAAAGAAATTGGTCAAATCATTGACGCCTGGTACAATAGAAAATATACTAAGAAGCAAAAACATGAAATTCTTGATGACAAACTGATTTCTTTAGAACAAAAGATGAAGGAGATAAAAGAAATGAAGAAACAGTTGCTTCAGTTTAAGGATGATGTAGTAAATAATAAGTGTTAGTTTGCATTTAAGGCATAAAAAAAGCCTCACATTTCTGCAAGGCTTTCATTATTAAGGCTCCTGAAGCTGGACTCGAACCAGCGACCCTCTGATTAACAGTCAGATGCTCTAACCAGCTGAGCTATTCAGGAGTCTAGAGCTTACAAAAATTGCTTTTCGTAAGGGAATGCAATATTAGGGTATTCAATTTAAAAATCCAATATTTGTAAAAAAAATATTTAAAATAAATTATGAGCCTAGTAGTTATTGGTACGGTAGCCTTCGATGCAATTGAAACTCCGTTCGGAAAAACCGACAAAATCGTCGGAGGAGCAGCGACTTACGCAAGTTTAGCCGCATCTTATTTTTATGATCAAACGAAAATTGTAGCAGTAGTTGGAGACGATTTTCCGCAGTCAGATATCGACGATTTTGGAAAACATGGCATTTCGACCGATGGTTTACAGGTAAAAAAAGGCGAGAAATCGTTTTTTTGGTCTGGAAAATACCACAACGACCTCAATAATAGAGATACCTTAATTACAGATTTGAATGTTTTGGCAGATTTCGATCCAATTATTCCAGAGAGCTACCAAGACTGTACTTATTTAATGTTGGGTAACTTAACTCCACAAGTACAACAAACGGTCATCAAGCGCCTAAAAAACCGCCCTAAGCTAATTGTAATGGACACCATGAACTTTTGGATGGACATTGCAATGCCTGAATTGTTAGAAACCATTGCAATGGTAGATGTTTTGACCATTAACGATGCAGAAGCGCGTCAATTGGCAAATGAGTATTCTTTAGCTAAAGCTGCTAAAAAGATCTTAAAAATGGGTCCTAAGTACTTAATTATTAAAAAAGGGGAACACGGCGCATTGTTATTTCATGAAAACAAGATGTTTTCAGCACCTGCCTTGCCTTTAGAAGAAGTTTTTGATCCAACTGGAGCGGGAGATACTTTTGCAGGTGGTTTTATTGGTTATTTAGCCAATACCGATGATGTATCATTTGACAACATGAAACGTGCAATTATTTACGGTTCAGCAATGGCTTCTTTTTGTGTGGAGAAATTCGGTACAGAAAGAATCAAAAACTTGGCAGCTGATGAATTGAAATCACGTGTCAACGAATTTGTAAATTTATCTCATTTCGAGATTATATAATTCTAACTAAATAAAAAAAGGGCTAACTGAAATTCAATTAGCCCTTTTTTTATTTTCGTTTTTCTTTAGCTTGAAATTCTTTTATAAGTTCAGCGGGATCTTTATCTAAATTTTCTAAGCAGGCAGCGGCATCCTTTGCCAGGCTATGGTTTGGGTATTTCGTTAAAAATTCCTGGTAAAAATGTTTTGCTTGTTCGGTATTCATTAAATTGCTGTCATAAATAAAACCAATTAAGAATAAGCTTTCTGCTGCTTTATTGAATTTAGGGTAAGAGTAAACAATTTTTAAAAAGTTACTGATGGCATGATCATACATTCCAATGCCACTCGAAACTTCTGCACTTTTAAATAATAGCTCTGGCGATTTTTCATCTTTGATATTATTCTTTACATATTCATCAGATAAGTTGATAAATAATCTTGCTAAACTGTCGTTCGTTATTTCTTTATTCTGAAGTAATTCTTTTTCAATGACTTTGATTCTGCTATATGCTTTGTCTTTTTCATTACTACAGGCTGCAATTATTACAATGATGGCAATGATGGATATAAGGGCTATTTTTTTCATTTGTTCAATATTTCAATATACAAATGTACAAATTTTGACTGCAGCTTTCAATTGCTTAACTTTATGTCGTGAAAAAAGCGTTTATACTTTTTCTTGCCATTCAAATATTGCTCAGTACCATGGGCTTTATTTTCGCTGCCCATTTTTGTGGTGATGAAATGAAATCTGCAAGTATAATTGTAGATGCAACTTCGGCATGTTGCGAAGCGGATGTAAAAGAAGTGAATACATCAGAAGACACAGGCTGTTGCAAAAACGAATATCAGCTCTTTAAAATCAGCGATCAATTCATACCTAGTGAATTATTAAAAGTAGATATCCCTATATTAGCAATTCAAAATAATAGCGTTACAACACCTTATTTTATTGCGTTTGAGCGATATCAAGTTGCTAAGATATTTGAGTTTCCACCTGGTCAAATCCAACAACAAAAATTAATTGCTACTTGCGTATTGAGAATATGATTTTGATAATATTTTTTGATTAAAAATATTCCATCATTATAATTCTAATTACATGATAAAAAAAATAAGTGTTTTTGCATTTCTTTTTTTGTTGCGCTTGAGTGCAAATTCACAAGCAACAAATGAAATACAAAACAAACACACAGTCGATACGTCGAATACATTAAACCGTGTTCATATTCTTAAATCTGCCGAAGTGACTTTTGAAAAAGCCGGCACGATGATTTCTATTAGTCCCTTTAAGACTGAAATACTAACAAATAAAGAGCTGCGAAAAGCAGCGTGCTGTAACTTAGGCGAAAGCTTTGAGACCAATGCTACTGTTGATGTAACCTATAAAGATGCTTTGTCGGGAAGTAAAGAGTTACAATTACTTGGTCTATCTGGTTCATATATTCAGTTATTGACAGAAAATGCACCCTTAATTGCCGGATTAGGGTTAACCTATGGCCTAAATACTGTCCCAGGCACGCAAATAGAGTCTATTAGTATTGTCAAAGGACCGGGTTCGGTTGTTTTTGGTCCAGAGTCATTAAGTGGGTCAATTAATTTAGAGTTGAAAAACCCTAGCAAAGAAGTGCCACTTTTTGTCAATTTTTACCTAGATGAAAATTTTAGGAATGAAATTAACATTGACCTAGCTAGAAAAGTCAATTCCAAATTGTCTACACTTTTATCTATTCATACCGATGTTTTTAATAAAAAAATAGATGAAAACGGAGATGATTTTTTAGATATTCCATTGGTTAAAAATTTCAATGTTTTAAATAAATGGAAATTTGAAAACGGGAAAGGGTTAATTTCTCAAAATACCATTCGTTATATGAATGAAGAACGAATGGCAGGTCAACAGCAATTTGATTATACAAAAGACATGGCAGATTTATCTGCTTGGGGACAAAAGTTAAGAACCAATCGAGTTGAATTTTATGGACGAACAGGTAAAGTAATTCCGAGTGCAGTATTTCAAAGTATCGGATTTCAATATTCAATTGTAAGCCACGCGCAGAAAGGTTTTGCAGGAATTAAAACTTATGACGCCAATCAGCTTTCTGCCAATTTCAGAATTATTTATAATAGAGAAATTGGAGCACATCATAGTTTGAATGCAGGGTTAAGTTTTAAATCGGAAAAAACAAAAGAACAGTTTGCATTAGCAAACTATAATCGATCTGAAAATGTTTTGGGTGCATTTATAGAGGACACCTATAAGCCAGATGCAAGGAGTACATTTGTATTAGGATTTAGGGCAGATCGTTTTTCTGATAAAATTTATTTTATTCCACGAGCAAATTATAAGTTCTCTATCAACGAAAATACTGATTTACGAACAAGTGTAGGTGTGGGTGTACGCAGCCCACATTTCTTAGCAGAAAATCCTGCAATCGTAATTAGTTCGCGTAAGTATGCTTTGAAATCAAGCGTTACACCTGAGGTTGCCTTAAATTATGGAGTCAATTTAACCCATAATTTTTTAATTAATTATCGAAAAGGAGCAATCAATTTAGATTGGTATCAAACAAATTTCAACAATAGGCTGCGCATCGATTACGATACTGATCCGATGACATTTTTGATTTATAACCAAAGAAATGCTTCTGTTTCTAAAACATTTCAAGCAGAATTTATTTATAAAATTTTAAAAACAGTAGAATGGAAAATCGCTTATAAATACCTCGATGTTGTTTCAAAAACGGATAGTATCGGATTAATTTCTGATCCATTTATTGCAAAAAATAGGATTGTGACTAGTCTGTATTATGAGTCTTTTAATAGGAAATGGAAAGCCAACTTAACCTTAAATATTGTCGGCACTAAACGCTTGCCTGCATTGCATTTGCACGATTCTACTTCCAAAGCTATTTTGCAATCACCCGCATATCAAACCATAAATTTTCAAATTACACGTAGCCTCAAAAACACAGAAATTTATTTGGGTGCAGAGAACATGTTTGACTTTAAACAATTGACACATTTAACTGGCTCGGATGATCCTTATGGTCCGTATTTTGATGTATCAAATATTTGGGGGCCAATGGATGGCAGAAGGATTTATATAGGATTTAGGTTTAAAATTTCAGAAAACAAAAAATAAAAAAGATGAAAAAGTTATTCAGTTTATGTTTTTGCTTATTGTTCGCTTGGACAGTACAGGCACAAACAAAGTCGCAAATTATCAACGACACAATTGTTGTATATGCAAACTGCGAACATTGCGTAGAGCGAATCGAAAGTGTTTTAAAGCCTTTGCAGGGAATAGTTTCAGCTCGAATGGATATAAGCGTTGGTAAATTATTTGTAAGTTATGATGCTTCAATAACAAACAATGATGGAATACAAATACTTGTTGCGAAAATTGGTCATGATACAAAAATGCACAGAGCAGATGATAAGACCTATCAATCTTTACCTGCATGTTGTAAATACGAAAGAGCACCCCTGAATAATCAGAAAAGTAAATATGAAACTGTTCATTTACTTATTGAAGGGATGACCTGTGCTGAAGGTTGTGCAAAAGGAATTGAGTTGAAATTATACCAGCAAAAAGGTGTAAAGTTTTCCGAAGTAAATTACGATACCAAAAAAGCCAAAGTGATTTTTGATCCAACTAAGATTTCTTTGCAAAAAATCATTCAATTAATTGAAACGTTTAAGCCTGATAATGGAGAGAATAATAAATATTCGGTAAAGATTTTACCATAGTAAATATCTGATTTATAAGTATTTGTAAATTGTTAATTCAAATTAACAGCCTATTTTTTACAGCTCCATTAAAAATTGGTAATTTCACCCTTTAAATACATGAATTATGAATAGTACTTCTTTTGATTTTGAAAAGCCTATTGCAGATTTAATCGAGCAAAGAGAGAAGGTGAAACAAGTTGCGGAAAAATCTAAAGTAGATGTCTCTGCTACCTTGAAAGAAATCAATGAAAAAATTGAGAAAACCAGAAAAGAAATTTTCGAAAACCTAAACGGTTGGCAAAAGGTTCAAATCTCAAGACATCCAGAACGCCCATATACACTGCAATACATCGAATCTATTTGTGATGATTTTATTGAAATGCACGGAGATAGAACTGTTAAAGATGACAAAGCAATTGTAGGAGGCTTCGGAACTTTAAATGGTCAAACAGTTATGTTCATTGGTCATCAAAAAGGAGCAAATACGAAATTACGCCAGTATAGAAATTTCGGAATGGCGAATCCAGAAGGTTATAGAAAAGCTTTGCGATTGATGAAATTAGCAGAGAAGTTCAATAAACCAATTGTTACGTTTATTGATACACCGGGTGCTTACCCAGGCTTAGAAGCCGAAGAACGTGGCCAAGGTGAAGCAATTGCAAGAAACTTACTTGAAATGTCTGTATTGAAAGTGCCAGTTCTTTGCTTTATTGTAGGCGAGGGCGCTTCAGGCGGCGCATTAGGAATTGGAATAGGAGATAGGGTTTATATGTTGCAGTATACTTGGTATTCTGTTATTTCTCCTGAATCTTGTTCGTCTATTTTATGGAGAAGTTGGGATTACAAAGAACGTGCAGCAGAAGCTTTAAAATTAACTGCAGAAGACATGTTTCAAAATAAATTAGTAGATGGTATCATTCCAGAACCTATTGGTGGAGCACATCACAACGCTGCACTCATGGCAGAAACCATTAAAAGTAAAATCATCGAAGATCTTGCGGTCTTAGGTAAAATGGATCCTCAAAACAGAATTGACGAACGCATTGCAAAATTCTGTGCAATGGGTGTTGTTCAAGAATAAAAAATTCAACCATAAAAAAAGCCCGCTAAATTTAGCGGGCTTTTTTTATGTGGGTATAGCTCAATTAATTTGTTCCTGCTGCAAATATAAAGGAGAAATCCTTTTGATAATTTGTAGTCAATTTCGAAATATCATCTGAGATTTTTGCTTGGTTATTGTCTCTGCAAATTCTAGCCAATTCATTCAATACAGCAATTCCTTGTTGCACTTCTTCCGAGTACATCGCAGATTTTTTACCGTTAAATTGTTTGTAGTAGTCTAAGTTTTGCGCAATTTCCGATTGAATAGTAGAAGCCAATGTTTTAGCTTGTTCAGTTCTTCCGCAACGGAAATACTGGTCTACAAATCTAAAATCAAAAGTCTTGTATTGCAATGGAATTCCATGTTTCGGCAATACACTCATTAATAAATCTAATGCCTTAGCACATGAATCTTTTTTACCTTCAGCTAACAATACATCACATAATTGGAAGAATTGAATTCTGAAACTATAAGTCATTCTTGCAGTTTCTGGATCTATGAATACTTTAGGATCACTCATATTTCCCCATTTAAATTTATTCATCATGTTATCGTACATGATCTTGCTATTTACTTTTCCTGCAGTACCGTAAGGGTTTCTAGGCGACCTAATTGGAATTAACCTAAGTGCTAGGCCTTCTAATTGCAAGTAATCATTTAAACCATAATAGTTGTCTTGACCCATTGTTGCTGCAAAATAAATTGGTCTTGACCAATTGTTGTTAGCTAATAAATCTAAAACCATTAAATCATTTTTAACTAAACCATCTTTGTTTAAGTTGAAATCGATGTATTCTGCAATTTGATTTTGATCTGCTGCAGATACAACGCAAGCTTTAACTACAGCATTTTTGTCAACTTTAATTCTAAGCATTCTAGTTGGCAAAACATTGATAGATTTTCCAGCTCTAGTTTGCATTAATGCTTGCTCATTGCTACTAGTTACAAAATTAACTACTTCTCTAACATCGGCTGGGCCGTTAATTTTCATATCGTAGTAAGGAATATAATCTCTAGTACCTTGCGTGTATTTATCAGAACTTAAAGTGAAAGGAACACCTAAGCCATCTAAAGTATTTTTCTTCATTTGGTTGATGTACCAATCCATTCCAAGTAAACTTAAGTTTACCACACGAATGTCTGTGCGAATTCCTTCAACTTCTTGCGCGTACCATAATGGATAGGTTTCGTTATCGCCCATGGTAAATAAAATTGCATTTGGTGCGCAACTATTTAAATAATCTGCTGCAAAATCTTTCACAACTGATCTATTCGAACGATCGTGATCATCCCATTCCGCATTAGCCATAATTACTGGTACCGCTAATAAACTGACAGTTGTCAATGCGAATGCGGCAACCGGTCCGTTCCAAGATTTACGAATTAATTCGTACAGTCCCATTACTCCTAACCCAATCCAAATAGCGAATGCATAGAAAGATCCAACATAGGCATAATCACGCTCACGTGGTTGATACGGATATTGATTTAAATAAATTACAATAGCTAAACCAGTAAAGAAAAATAATAAGCCAACTGGTGTTGCACCTTTTTTATTTTTATTGAAATGGAATACCATACCAATTACACCTAAAATAAGCGGTAAGAAGTAAAGCTCATTTCTTGAAGTATTTTCTGCTAAATAATTAGGCAAATTAGTTTGCGGGCCTAAACGGTATTCGTCTAATGCTTTGATACCACTAATCCAATTCCCGTCAGTCATGTTACCATGCCCTTGTATATCATTTTGGCGACCTGTAAAGTTCCACATGAAATACCTCCAATACATGTGACCCATTTGGTAGCTGATAAAGAATCCCATGTTTTCAGAAAAACTAGGTTTTCTAGTTGTAGATTTTAGTTTAGCCCATGATTGGTAAAACTGAATATGATTCGCTTGGTTGCTCCACATGCGAGGAAAAAATCCTGATTGTGCTTCTTCCCATACAGGAATTGTTTTACGAACTGTTTCTACATATTTGTCACCAACCTTTTGATACTGCATTGCGCCTTCTTTTTCGTCAGAAAGTTTTGCAGTAAAAAATTGACCAGTTAATAATGGTGTTTCACCATATTGCTCACGATTGATGTATGATAATAAATTAAAAATATTATCATTTGCATACATGTTAATATTTGGGTCCGCTTTAGCTCTAATTGGAATCATGGTATATGATGAGTAGCCAATTAGCACAGCCGTTAAGCACATCAAAGCAGTATGTAATACAACATTTGCTTTTCTAATACTATAACGAGTAGCCCAAACTATTCCAATAATTAATAATGCAAACCAAACCATTGCGCCAGACCAAAACGGCATGCCAAATGCATTTACAAATAGTAAATCAAATTTAGTTGCAATAGAAATTACACCTGGTATAATTCCAAATTGTATAAAACCTAAAATTGCAATTGATGCAATTGAAGTATAAATAATTCCTTTAGTGCTGGTATTAAATCTTTTGAAATAATATACAAATGCAATTGCTGGTATCGCTAATAAGTTCAATAAATGGACACCAATAGAAAGGCCGACAATCAATGAAATTAATACTAACCAGCGGTCAGCATGTTTTTCTTCAGCAATGTTTTCCCATTTTAATATTGCCCAAAAAACAATGGCTGTACACAACGATGACATTGCATAAACTTCTGTTTCAACAGCTGAAAACCAAAAAGTATCTGAGAATGTGTAAGCCAATGCGCCTACTACTCCAGAACCAATGATCAAGATTTTGCTTGTTAAAGAATAGTTGTTTTTTTCTTCGTCAACTAGTTTAGCTGCTAATAAAGTGATCGACCAGAATAAAAATAAAATGGTAAATGAACTAGAAAGCGCAGAACCTAAATTGGTAAAAAACGCAACGTTTGCGATATTGCTTCCTGCAAAAATTGCAAACAGTCTTTCTAATAATAGAAACATTGGCGCTCCTGGCGGATGCACTACTTGAAGTTTGTAAGCTGCAGAGATAAACTCTCCGCAATCCCAATAACTTGCAGTTGGCTCCATCGTGAGCGCGTAAGTAATGGTTGCAATGGCAAAAACGAGCCATCCAAATAAATTGTTTAATTGTTTAAAGTTGAACATATAGGATTTTACTTATGTCTATTGATGATTAATTATTAGCGTCGAAAATAGTAATTTATTTTCATGGATGTTATTTTTTTGAACTTAGGCGATGTTTTTCGTCAATAAAATTAAATTTTGAAGTTTTATTTCGCTTTTTCTCCTTGGTTATTAGGACTTAAAAAATTATTTTCAATTAGACTTGCACCTTCAACTCAACTTTTCTACATTTGCAAACCGCAAATAAAAGCTATTTGCAAAGATTGTCCGATAGTGTAACTGGCAACACGTCTGGTTTTGGTCCAGAAGAGTCTAGGTTCGAGCCCTAGTCGGACAACAGGAATGAAGAGGGTTGCGATACATAAAATAAACGCAACCCTTTTCTTTTAATACAAGATTATGCCACAACAATTCAATCAGATCAAACTCTTTGCCGGTTCAGCTTCTGCAGATTTGGCTCAAAAAATTGCAATTGCAAACGGTACACCGCTTGGCGATTTAACCGTGAGCAAGTTTAGCGATGGCGAAATTCAACCTTCATTCAATGAATCGATCCGTGGTTGTGACATTTTCTTAATCCAATCAACTTATGCGCCTTCAGACAACCTGATGGAGCTTTTATTGATGATTGACGCAGCAAAAAGAGCGTCAGCGCATTATATCATAGCGGTTATTCCTTATTTTGGATTGGCTCGTCAAGATAGAAAAGACAAACCAAGGGTTTCAATTGGATCTAGGTTGGTTGCTAATATGTTAACCGCAGCTGGTGCGCATAGAGTAATGACCATGGATTTACATGCGGCTCAAATTCAAGGTTTTTTCGATATTCCGGTTGATCACTTAGATGCATCGGTTATTTTCGTGCCTTATATCAAAAGCTTAAACTTACCTAATTTGACAATTGCTTCACCAGATATGGGCGGAACAAGTCGTGCAAGAACTTTTGCTAAGTCTTTAAATGTTGAAGTTGTTATTTGCGATAAAACAAGAAAAAGAGCGAATGAAATTGAGTCGATGAATGTAATCGGTGATGTAGAAGGCTTAGATATTGTTTTAGTGGATGATATCATCGACACAGCAGGTACTTTAACGAAAGCAGCTAAATTATTAATGGATAAAGGTGCAAAAAGTGTAAGAGCTGTTTGTACGCATCCAGTTTTAAGCGGTAAAGCATACGAAAACATTGAGAATTCAGTTTTGGAAGAATTAATCGTTTGCGATACAATTCCTTTGAAACGTCAAAGTCCAAAAATTAAAGTATTATCGGTAGCTGAGTTGTTCAGCAAAGCTATTGCGAATGTAAATGAACATGGATCAATCAGTGATCTATTTAAAGTGAATTAATTAAACCAAATAAATAAAAACAAAATGAAAACAATCTCCATTAGCGGCTCAGTTCGCCAGAGCGTAGGGAAAAGAGATGCGAAAGAACTTCGTTACGAAGGAAAAGTACCATGTGTATTGTACGGTGGTAAAGAGCAAATTCACTTTTCTGTATTCGAAGCAGACTTAAAACACCTTGTTTACACACCAGATGTGTGTTTCGTAGATTTATTAATCGACGGTAAAAAGGTGCAAGCAATCATGCAAGACATCCAATTTCACCCACTTACAGATTTAATTATCCACGTTGACTTTCTTCAATTATTTGATGACAAAGAAGTTACGATGTTAGTTCCTGTTAAATTTACAGGTTACTCTCCAGGTGTTAAATTAGGGGGTAAATTAATTCAAAAAATCAAAAGATTAAAAGTAAAAGGCTTACCAAAAAACATGTTAGATACAGTAGAAGTTAGTATCGAAACATTAGAAATTGGTAAAAATATTCGTGTAAGCGAAATTTCATTGCCAAACCTTGAGATCTTAGATGCTAAAGCAAACTCAATTGTTTCAGTTGAAACTTCTAGAGCGCTTCGTGAAGCAGCTGCAGCAGAAGCTAAAGAAGCTAAAAAGTAATTTAAAGATTAACTTTAAGAAAGGCCGCAATTTGCGGCCTTTTTTGTTTTTAGCCTGTTTATTTTTGTTAAATATTCGTACTTTTGAATATGAATTACCTCATTGTCGGTCTTGGAAATATTGGTGCAGAATATGCTGGAACTCGTCATAATATCGGTTTTATGGTATTAGATGAATTTGCGAAGAAGCACAACTTAAGTTTCGAAACCGATCGACATGCTGCAATTACGCAAATGGCAACTAGAGGGCACAAAGTTTATCTGATTAAGCCAACCACCTATATGAATTTAAGTGGCAAGGCATTAAACTATTGGATGCAACAGTTGAAAATTCCTGCCACTCACATCTTGGTTATAGTAGACGATCTCGCCATTCCTTTCCAATCGGTCAAGTTAAAACCGAAAGGCGCTGACGCGGGCCATAATGGCCTTAAAAACATCAATTTAATGCTAGGGCACAATAATTACCCAAGAATTCGCTTCGGAATAGGAGATAACTTCCCCAAAGGGCGTCAAGTGGATTATGTTTTGAGCGTTTTTGATAAAGAAGAACAGCCGTTCTTGCCAGAATTAATCGATAAAGCAATTTTAATGATCGAAAGTTTTATTGCCATTGGAGCAGAACTTACGATGACTAAATTCAACTGATAATCAGCATTTTAGCTTTATTTGTTACAAATATATCCGCTAAAGCCTAAAAAACTTCAATTATTTTAGTGCTACCTCTTGTAAATTAATAGATTGTTGCTACCTTTGCAGTCCCTCAAAAAGGGAGTATTGTGTCTTTTTTAAAAAATAAATAGCATAAAATGCCTACTATACAACAGTTAGTAAGAAAAGGAAGAGTAGCTTTGGTTGACAAAAGTAAGTCACCAGCATTGGACTCATGTCCACAGCGAAGAGGTGTGTGTACCCGTGTGTATACAACCACTCCTAAGAAACCAAATTCGGCAATGCGTAAGGTTGCTAGGGTTCGTTTAACCAATGGAAAAGAGGTTAACGCGTACATTCCAGGTGAAGGTCATAATTTACAGGAACACTCGATTGTTTTAATTCGTGGTGGAAGAGTAAAAGACTTACCAGGTGTTCGTTATCACATTATTCGTGGTACTTTGGACACTTCTGGAGTTGACGGCAGAAACCAACGCCGTTCTAAGTATGGAACCAAAAAGCCTAAAGCAGGAGCAGCTCCAGCAGCCGGTAAAGGAAAGAAAAAATAAGTAAGCAAGATATCTGATATAAAAGATAATGAGAAAGTCGAAGCCTAAAAAGAGAATTATATTACCTGATCCTAAGTTCAACGATGTAGTAGTAACTAAATTCGTTAACAACATGATGTATGAAGGTAAAAAATCAACTGCATACAGTATATTTTACGATGCAATTGAGCAAGTAGAAAAGAAAACGTCTGAAAACGGATTAGAAACTTGGAGAAAAGCGTTAAGCAATGTAATGCCAGCTGTCGAAGTAAAAAGTCGTCGTGTGGGTGGTGCAAACTTCCAAGTACCTACTGAAGTTCGTCCTGAAAGAAAATCAGCGCTAGGAATGAAATGGTTAATTGGTTACGCTCGTAAGCGTGGCGAAAAAACCATGGTAGATCGTTTAGCAGGTGAAATCATTGCAGCTTCTAAAAATGAAGGTGCAGCGATCAAGAAAAAAGAGGATACGCATAAAATGGCAGAAGCTAACAAAGCATTCTCTCACTTTAGATTTTAATTTATAATACAGCTTTAAAAAAGATTAAATGTCAAGAGATTTAAGATTTACAAGAAATATTGGAATTGCTGCTCACATCGATGCTGGTAAAACAACTACGACTGAGCGTATCCTTTATTACGCAGGGGTTAGCCACAAGATTGGTGAAGTGCACGAAGGTGCTGCAACTATGGACTGGATGGCACAGGAGCAAGAGCGTGGTATCACAATCACTTCAGCTGCTACAACCGTAAACTGGAAATACAGAAATCAAAACTACCATATCAACATTATTGATACACCTGGTCACGTGGATTTTACCGTAGAGGTAAATCGTTCACTTCGTGTATTAGATGGTTTGGTGTTTTTATTCTCAGCTGTTGATGGTGTTGAGCCTCAATCTGAGACTAACTGGCGTTTAGCTAACAACTACGAAGTAGCTCGTATTGGTTTCGTTAACAAAATGGACCGTGCTGGTGCAGACTTCTTAAAAGTTGTTAAACAAGTTAAAGAAATGTTAGGTAGTAATGCAGTGCCATTACAATTACCTATTGGTGCAGAAGATGGTTTTCAAGGTGTAGTTGATTTAATCAACAACCGTGGTATCGTTTGGAACGAGCACGATAAAGGTATGACTTTCACAGAAGTTCCTATTCCTGCAGATATGCTTGATGAGGTTGCTGAATGGAGAGAGAAATTGTTAGAATCAGTTGCAGAATATGACGAGAATTTAATGACTAAATTCTTTGAAGCGCCTGAAACTATTACAGAAAGAGAAGTATTAGATGCATTGCGTCAAGCGGTATTAGATGCTAAAATTGTTCCTATGGTTTGTGGTTCTTCTTTCAAAAACAAAGGAGTTCAAACCATGTTGGATTATGTGATGGAATTATTGCCTTCTCCAATGGATGTTGAAGGTATTATCGGTCATCACCCAGATACAGGAGAAGAAATTCTTCGTAAACCAAATGAGCAAGAGCCTTTCGCAGCATTAGCTTTCAAAATTGCAACAGATCCATTCGTAGGTCGTCTTTGCTTTATCCGTGTTTACTCGGGTAACTTAGAAGCGGGTTCATACGTATATAATACTCGTTCAAATAACAAAGAACGTATCTCAAGAATTTTCCAAATGCACGCGAACAAGCAAAATCCTATTCCAAATGTTGGAGCGGGAGATATTGCTGCAGTAGTAGGTTTCAAGGATATCAAAACTGGAGATACACTTTGCGACGAAAAAAATCCTATCATCCTTGAATCAATGAATTTCCCTGAGCCAGTAATTGGTTTAGCAATTGAGCCTAAAACTCAAGCAGACGTTGATAAATTAGGTATTGCATTAGGTAAATTAGCTGAAGAAGATCCAACTTTCCGTGTAAACACAGATCAAGAAACTGGTCAAACAGTTATTTCTGGAATGGGTGAGTTGCACTTAGATATTTTAATGGATCGTTTGAAACGTGAATTTAAAGTTGAAGTTAACCAAGGTGCACCTCAAGTAGCATATAAAGAAGCAATCACAGGTACAGTTCAACATAGAGAAACCTATAAAA
This sequence comes from Bacteroidota bacterium, assembly GCA_039798705.1. Lineage (GTDB taxonomy): Bacteria > Bacteroidota > Bacteroidia > Sphingobacteriales > Sphingobacteriaceae > CAIKLP01. Next base: position 8,459 of record JBDKFN010000013.1, on the reverse strand, counting down.
AACAAACTGGTGGTCGTGGTAAATTTGCAGATATTCAAGTGGTAATTTCTCCAATTGATGCAGATTTCGAAAAAGGTGGCTTACAATTCGTAAACGAAATCTCTGGTGGATCTATTCCTCGTGAATTTATTCCTTCAGTAGAAAAAGGTTTTGCAGCAGCAATGGTAAACGGTGTATTGGCTGGTTATCCATTACCAAGCATGAAAGTAAGATTGATTGATGGTTCATTCCACGCAGTCGATTCAGATGCATTATCTTTCGAGATTGCAGCTCGTTCAGCTTTCCGTGAAGCATTACCAAAAGCTAAACCAGTTTTAATGGAGCCAATCATGAAGGTTGAAATCTTAACACCTGAAGAAAACATGGGTGATGTGATTGGTGACATGAACCGTCGTCGTGGTCAATTACAAGGAATGGACACACGTGCTGGTTCACAAGTTATTAAAGCATTAGTGCCACTTTCTGAAATGTTTGGATATGTAACTCAATTACGTACCATCACATCTGGTCGTGCAACATCAACAATGGAATTTGACCATTATGCTGAAGCACCTAGAAACGTTCAAGACGAAGTAATTGCTAAAGTAAAAGGTAAGTCAAACGCGTAATAAATTAAATCAATCGTTGTAATTAATAGCTCTTACAGCGATCTAAATAAATATAAAATGAGCCAAAGAATTAGAATTAAATTAAAATCTTACGATTACAACTTGGTGGATAAATCTGCTGAGAAAATCGTTAAGACTGTAAAGGCAACAAATGCCGTGGTTAGTGGACCAATTCCATTGCCTACAGAAAAGAAAATTTTTACGGTATTGCGTTCACCGCACGTAAACAAAAAAGCTAGAGAGCAATTCCAATTATGTTCTTACAAAAGACTATTGGATATCTATAGCTCAACTTCAAAAACTGTTGACGCTTTAATGAAATTAGAGTTGCCTTCAGGAGTAGAAGTGGAAATTAAAGTTTGATAAATAAAATAAAATATACACACATCTTGAACGAAGTGTCCTACACTACGATGGATGTAAAAACAAAAACAAATGTCAGGAATAATTGGTAAAAAAGTAGGAATGACTAGCGTGTACAATGCGGAGGGTAAAAACATCCCTTGTACAGTAATCGAAGCTGGTCCTTGCGTAGTAACGCAAGTTAAAACCGTTGAAACAGACGGTTACGCTGCTGTACAGTTAGCGTATGACGAAAAGAAGGACAAGAACACTTCTAAACCGATGAAGGGTCATTTTGCGAAAGCAAATACGACTGCAAAAAAGAAACTTGTTGAATTCAAGAAGTTTGCTGATGCAAAAACAATCGGAGAAGTAATTACTGCAGAACTTTTCGTAGAAGGTGATCTTATCGATGTGGTAGGAACTTCAAAAGGTAAAGGATTCCAAGGTGTTGTAAAACGTCATGGTTTTGCCGGTGTGGGTGGTCAAACTCACGGTCAGCATAACCGTTTAAGAGCACCAGGTTCATTAGGAGCTTCATCATGGCCGTCAAAAGTATTCAAAGGAATGCGTATGGCTGGCAGAATGGGTGGAGACCGCGTGAAAATTCAAAACTTGCAAATATTAAAAGTGTACCCAGAACAAAACTTATTAGTAGTAAGTGGTTCTATCCCTGGTGCAAAAGGTTCATATGTAATATTGGAGAAATAAGCGATGGAATTTAAGGTAGTAAACATTGAAGGAAAAGAGACAGGTAACAAGGTTACCCTTTCCGACGCCATTTTCGGTATTGAACCAAATGATCACGCTATATATTTAGATGTTAAACAATATTTAGCGAATCAACGTCAAGGAACGCACAAATCGAAGCAACGTAACGAAATTTCTGGTTCAACTAGAAAATTACATAAACAAAAAGGTACTGGTGGATCTCGTAAGGGTAGCATCAAGAGTCCATTGTTTAAAGGTGGTGGACGTATTTTTGGTCCTCAACCAAGAGATTACAGCTTCAAATTAAACAAGAAGTTAAAAGCTTTGGCACGTATGTCAGCATTGACTTACAAAGCAAAAAATAATGACATCGTTATTTTGGAAGATTTCCAAATGGAAGCTCCAAAAACTAAAAACTTTGTGAACATTATGAATAACTTGAAAATAGCTGATAAGAAATCATTATTAGTTTTAGCAGGCATGAGCGAGGCAATTTATTTGTCAAGCAGAAACTTGCAAAAAGCGAAAGTTGTTTCAGCTTCAGATATCAATACTTACGATTTGTTAAATGCAGATAAATTAGTATTGACTTCAGGTTCAGTTAAATCAATTGAAGAATCATTAAGTAAGTAAGACGATGGAAATACTAAAAAAACCAATACTTACAGAGAAAGTAGCTGCAATGGGCGAGAAGTTTAATCGCTATGCATTTGTGGTAGATAGAAAAGCAAATAAAATACAAATCAAAAATGCTGTTGAAGCAATGTTCAATGTTTCAGTAGTTGCAGTTAACACTATGATTGCACCAGGGAAATTTAAATCTCGTGGTACAAAAACAGGAGTTGTTTCTGGAACTACAGGTCGTGTTAAGAAAGCGATCGTTTCATTAGCAGAAGGTAGCACTATTGACTTTTATAATAACATCTAATTAGGTTATGGCAGTTAAAAGATATAAACCGACTACGCCGGGACAACGTTTTAGAGTAAGTGCTGATACTTCAGACATTACTACAAACGTTCCTGAAAAATCGCTCGTGGTTTCTCATAAGAGATCAGGCGGACGTAACCATTCGGGAAAAATGACTATGCGTTATATTGGCGGTGGTCATAAGAAATCATATCGTTTGATCGATTTCAAAAGAGATAAACATGGTATTCCAGCAGTGGTAGCAACAATTGAGTATGATCCAAACAGAACATCTCGTATTGCATTGTTACATTACGCAGACGGAGAAAAAAGATATATTTTATCTCCAGAAGGCTTAACAGTTGGAATGAAAATTCAAAGTGGAGAAGGTTCAGCACCAGAAATTGGTAATGCACTTCCATTGAAGAATATCCCATTAGGTACATTGATTCACAACATCGAAATGAAACCTGGACAAGGTGGTAAAATCGCTAGAGGTGCTGGTACATACGCTCAATTAGCAGCGCGTGACGGTAAGTATGCGATCATCAAAATGCCTTCAGGTGAAACTCGCATGATTTTATCAGAGTGTATTGCAACAATCGGTAAATCTTCAAATTCTGATCACCAAATCGAGAGATTAGGTAAAGCAGGAAGAAACCGTTGGTTGGGTCGCCGTCCAAGAACAAGACCAGTAGCGATGAACCCAGTCGATCACCCTATGGGTGGTGGTGAAGGTAGAGCTTCAGGAGGTCACCCACGTTCTAGAACAGGTGTGTTAGCGAAAGGTTACAAAACTCGCTACAAAAAGAAATCATCGAATCGTTACATCATTGAAAGAAGGAAGAAATAATGGCTCGTTCAATTAAAAAAGGACCTTATATTGATTTTAATCTTGAGAAAAAAGTTGTTGTTATGAACGACTCTAGCAAGAAATCAGTAATTAAAACTTGGTCAAGAAGATCAATGATCTCACCAGATTTTGTGGGACATACATTTGCAGTTCATAATGGTAATAAATTTATTCCTGTTTACGTAACTGAAAACATGGTTGGACATAAATTAGGAGAATTCTCCCCAACCCGTACATTCAGAGGACATTCAGGTGATAAAAAGAAATAAGAAGTAAAAATGGAAGCTATCGCAAAATTAAATGATTGTCCAACCTCACCACGTAAAATGCGTTTGGTTGTAGATTTAATCAGAGGACAAAAAGTAGAAAATGCTTTACATATTCTAAAGTACAACACTAAAGAAGCTTCACAACGCGTGGAGAAACTTTTGCTTTCTGCAATTGCAAATTGGCAAGCAAAAAACGAAGGTGTTCGTATGGAAGAAAGCGAATTATATGTGAAATCTGTTATGGTTGACGGTGGTCGTCAATTGAAAAGATTACGCCCTGCTCCGCAAGGAAGAGGATACCGTATCCGTAAAAGATCAAATCACGTAACATTAGTTGTAGACAGTAAATTATCAGAAACCAAGAACTAATTAGAAATGGGACAAAAAGTAAATCCAATAGGATATAGATTAGGAATCATTAAAGGTTGGGATTCTAATTGGTTCGGTGGAAATCACTATGCTGATAAATTAGTTGAAGACGAAAAGATTCGTAAATATATTATGGCTCGTATCTCTAAGGGAGGTATTGCTAAGATCGTTATTGAGCGTACTTTAAAGCGCATCACCATCACAATTCATACGGCTCGTCCTGGAATCGTTATTGGTAAAGGCGGACAAGAAGTTGATAAGATCAAAGAAGAGTTAAAGAAAATTACCAAAAAAGATGTTCAAATTAACATCTTTGAAATTAAACGTCCAGAATTAGACGCACAATTAGTGGCTGATGGCGTTGCAAAACAATTGGAAGCGAGAATTTCTTTCCGTCGTGCAATGAAAACATCAATCGCATCAACTATGCGTATGGGCGCTGAAGGTATTAAAATCATGACTTCAGGTCGTTTAGGTGGAGCAGAGATGGCTCGTACTGAACAATACAAAGAAGGAAGAGTACCTTTGCATACTTTAAGAGCAGATATTGATTATGCATTAGCAGAGGCTTTAACTACTTATGGTAAAATTGGTATAAAAGTTTGGATCTGTAAAGGTGAAGTATACGGTAAACGTGATCTTTCTCCAAACATTGGTTCTTCAGCGAATACTAAGTCAAGAACTGAAGGTGCTGGAGATCGTCCAGACAGAAGAGATAATAGAGGTGGCGACAAACGCGATAATAGAGGTTCTGGAGATAGAAGAGGTGGAGCAGCTGGTAACAGAGGCGGTGGTGCAAAAAGAACTAATAGTAAATAATTAGAGGATTCTTAACGGGAATAAAAAGGTAAAGTTATGTTACAACCAAAAAGAACGAAATTTAGAAAGATGCAGAAGGGCAGAATGAAAGGTAACGCCAAAAGAGGTGCTACACTTGCATTCGGTTCATTTGGAATCAAATCGTTAGAAGATTGCTGGATTACAAGTCGTCAAATTGAAGCGGCTCGTATCGCGGTTACACGTTTCATGAAAAGAGAGGGTCAAGTTTGGATCCGTATCTTCCCAGACAAACCAGTAACAAAGAAACCAGCCGAAGTACGTATGGGTAAAGGTAAAGGTGCTCCAGAATATTGGGTAGCAGTTGTAAAACCTGGACGCATGATTTTCGAAGCGGAAGGTGTTTCACTTGAAGTTGCTAAAGAGGCATTGCGTCTTGCTGCACAAAAACTTCCTGTTGCAACAAAGTTTGTAGTAAGAAGAGATTATACAGAAGCATAATAAGAAATTCATGGAATCTTGGCTCAGGATTCCCGCTGAAATAAAAACAAAAAGAGATGAAATACGCAGAAATAAAAGAACTCTCAACAGAAGAGATTAAAGCAAGGATACAAGAAGAAAAGGGGAACTTAACTAAGTTGAAATTCAGCCATGCTGTATCAGCAGTTGAAAACCCAATGGTTATCCGTACTTTAAGAAAAACAATCGCTCAATTAAATACAGAATTGAAACAACGCGAGTTAAGCACTAGCGCAGAATAATTTTGTAAAATGTCTCAGGAAATGGAAGAAACAAGAAATTTAAGAAAAACGAGAATCGGGCAAGTGATTAGCAACAAAATGGACAAGTCTGTTACGGTAGCAATCGAGCGTAAGGTGAAACACCCGATCTATGGAAAGTTCGTAAAAACTACGAACAAATTTATGGCTCATGACGAGAAAAACGAATGCAACATCGGTGATACCGTAAGCATTATGGAAGTTCGTCCGCTGAGTAAAAACAAGCGTTGGAGAGTAGTTGAAATTTTAGAAAGGGCTAAATAATCATGATACAGCAAGAATCAAGACTTACAGTAGCAGATAATAGCGGAGCTAAAGAAGTATTATGCATCCGTGTATTAGGTGGAACAGGTAAGAGATACGCATCAGTAGGCGATAAGATCGTTGTTACTGTAAAACATGCAATTCCTTCTGGAAATATCAAGAAAGGAACAGTTTCTAAAGCAGTAATTGTTAGGACTAAAAAAGAAGTACGTCGTAAAGATGGTTCATATATTCGTTTCGATGATAACGCAGCAGTGTTATTGAACGCAAACGACGAACCAAGAGGTACTCGTATTTTTGGCCCAGTAGCTAGAGAGTTGCGTGAAAAACAATTCATGAAAATTGTTTCATTAGCACCGGAGGTATTATAATCATGGAAAGAAAATATAACACACAGACTAAGTTGAAAATCCGTAAAGGCGATACTGTTAAAGTTATTGCTGGAGATTCAAAAGGTCAATCAGGAAAAGTTTTAAGTGTGAGCTTAGCGAAAAACACAGTAATTGTGGAAGGCATTAACATGGTATCTAAACATACTAAACCAAATGCTAAAAACACCGAAGGTGGTATCGTGAAAATGGAAGCTCCAGTACACGTTTCTAATGTAATGCTAGTAGATCCTACATCTGGTAAAACAACTAGAGTTGGAAGAAAAGCTAACGCAGAAGGAAAATTAGAAAGATTTGCAAAAAAATCAGGGGAGGTGATAAAATAATGGCTTACGAACCAAGATTAAAAGCGGCTTACAAGAAAGAAATCATTTCTTCTTTGAAAGATAAGTTTCAGTACAAAAGCATTATGCAAGTACCGAAATTGATGAAAATTTGTATCAACCAAGGTGTTGGTGCTGCCGTTTCAGATAAAAAATTAATTGACAACGCAGTAGAGGAATTAACAATGATCACTGGTCAACGCGCAGTTGCCACTAAATCAAAGAAAGATATCTCAAACTTCAAATTACGTAAAAACGTACCAGTAGGTGTTCGTGTAACACTTCGTGATAATCAAATGTATGAGTTCTTAGACAGATTAATTTCTGTTGCATTACCTCGTATCCGTGATTTCAAGGGTATCAACGATAAAGGTTTTGATGGACGCGGTAACTACACTTTAGGTGTTACTGAACAAATCATCTTCCCAGAGATCGACATTGACAAAATCAACAAGATCACAGGTATGGATATTACATTCGTTACCAATGCTGGAACTGATAAAGAAGCTTTAGAATTATTAAAAGAGTTTGGTTTACCATTTAAAAATCAAAATAATAACTAAGTAAAATGGCTAAAGAAGGTTTAAAAGCACGCGAAGCGAAGCGTCAGAGATTAGTTGATAAATACGCTCAAAAAAGAGCTGATTTGAAAGCTGCCGGAGATTTCCAAGGATTAGACAAATTGCCAAAAAACTCTAGCCCTGTTCGTTTACACAACCGTTGTAAATTAACTGGTCGTCCAAGAGGTTATATGCGTCAATTTGGTATTTCAAGGGTTACTTTTAGAGAAATGGCACTAGCTGGAAAGATCCCAGGAGTGACAAAATCTAGCTGGTAAGCAATAAAAAGGTGTAAATTATAGTGATAGGTCAAAAATATTCATATCTTTGCCCTCCGCTAAATTTTTAAAATTAAATAAGTAGAATTAAAAATAAAATGACTACAGATCCAATAGCAGATTATCTTACAAGAGTAAGGAATGCCATAAAGGCCAACCATAGGGTTGTCGAAATTCCTGCATCTAATATCAAAAAGGAAATCACGAAAGTGCTTTTTGATAAAGGATATATTGCGAATTACAAGTTTGAAGATGCAGGTATCGATAGCAAAATTAAAATTGCTTTGAAATACCATCCGATTACTAAAACTTCAGCAATCAGGAAACTCGAAAGAATCAGTAAACCTGGTTTAAGATCATATTCTGGTACCGCAACGATGCCAAGAGTATTGAATGGTTTAGGAATCGCAATCATCTCTACCTCAAAAGGTGTGATGTCTGACAAAGAAGCAAGACTTCAAAATGTTGGTGGCGAAGTATTATGTTACATATATTAATTAGGAGGACGAACAGATGTCAAGAATTGGAAAATTACCTATAGCCTTGCCACAAGGCGTAGAAGTAACAGTTTCTCCTGAAAATGTAGTAACTGTTAAAGGTCCTAAAGGATCATTAACTCAAGAAGTAGATAAAGATATCATTGTTAAAGTAGAAGAAGGTCAAATTATTGTTGCTCGTCCTACTGAACAAAAGAGACATAAAGCATTACATGGTTTATATCGTTCTCTTGTGAATAACATGGTAGTTGGTGTAACTCAAGGTTATAAAGTAACGCAAGAATTAGTAGGTGTAGGTTACCGTGCAACAAACCAAGGTAATACTTTGGATATGGTGTTAGGTTATTCTCACCATTTTGTATTCGAATTACCACAAGAAATTAAAGTTACCACTACTGCTGAAAAAGGTCAAAATCCTACTATTATTTTAGAGAGTATTGATAAGCAATTAATTGGTCAGGTTGCCGCTAAGATTAGATCTTTAAGAGCTCCAGAACCATACAAAGGTAAAGGTATCAGATTTGCTGGTGAGG
>JBDKFN010000012.1:0-36958 GCA_039798705.1 Bacteroidota bacterium | reverse complement strand
CTATTTTTAGTGGTTGCGCAGCTATTTATAATCCAATAGAACCTGCCTATTTAAACTATGAGTTAGCAGGAAATTATCAAGGCTTAAAGTTGTCATATCGATACGGTATTTTAGCAGAATTGAATAACAAAAGATTCGCAAAGAAAGAAAGCAAAAATAAATTGCAAGTAATTGCATTGAAAATAGAAAACACTACCGATCGATCATTTGTATTTGATAAGGATTTTGTTTTTACTTCTGAAAATCAGCCATTGGTTTTAATGGAGAACCAAAAGGTTGCTCAACTACTCAAACAGAAAACATGGCCATCATTGGCATTCTTATTACTTGCATTGGCTCCTCAAGTAGAAACAACTAATGGTGCAAGTGTTGCAGATTTTCCTGTTGGACAAGTTGCAGGGCCTATGTTGGCAATAGGGAATATAATTGTTAAAGTTAATTCCAATAAGCAATTTCAATCAGAGCTGGCTTATCATTCAATCATTGCAAAAGAAATTAAACCGAAAGAAACAGCTTATGCAATTATTACTATTTCTGCTGAATCTCCAAAGCCTATAGAGATTAAATTTACATTTTAAGGTTTAGCGTAAGGAATTCGCTTTAAAGGAGAAACCGAGTAGTAGCTGTCTAAGCCATTGCATGTAATAGATCCAGCTTTGGCAATATTCACAAAACCATCTTCTTCAATAATTGATTCGGGTAAAATTATTTCAATTATTTTTCCAATAATAAGTGATGTTTGATTAAAATTTATTGGAATAATTTCAATTAATTCTAATCCAATTTTAATATTTGAAGACGCAACATAGGGTGCTTTAAGCTTTTCTGTACAGAATACAGGCAAACCAGTTTCTGTAAATTCAGATTGATTTACTGAATATTTTGCGCTGCATTGATGCGCCTGTTCAAAAATATTTTCGTTTACGGCATTCAAGGTGTATTGTTTATTAGCTTTAATGTTAGCCAATGTTTGATGCTCCTCTGTTGCAGGTCTAGCAATCATTCCAAGGCAAGGTGGGTTTGCGCCAATGTGAACAATAGAATTAAATGGCGCCAAATTATAGATACCTGTTTCCGAAACAGTGCCTACTAAATTTAAACTTTTAAAACCACTGAGCGAGTTGATGAAGGTAGCACGATATCTGCTATTCATTTGCTCGATATCATTCAACAATAAATGCCTCATTAGATAGCTTGATGATTAAAAGGTTGTAATACTAATTCGGAAACTACTCCAGAATTAGGTTGTTGACATAAAAACCAAATTGATTTTGCAACTTCTTCTGCCTGAATAAATTTATCACGTTGTACACGTAAATCTATTTGATCCCAAAAGGGAGAATCGGTTCCGCCTAAAAATATATTGGTAATTCGAATATCGGTTCTTTTTAATTCCTCTCTAATGGATTTCATCATTCCGTTTAATCCATATTTAGAGGCTGAATAGGCTGCCGCTCCTGCCATTGGGGTCTTTCCTAATACGCCTGGAATATTAATTATTAAGCCTTTTTTAGCCAATTTCATAGGTTCGATAAAATTCTTAACTAAGTAAAACGCACCTGCCAAATTTATATGTATGCTTTGCATAAAATCCAGTTCGGTTAAATTTTCAATTGGCTTGATGATGCCAATTCCTGCAGCATTTATTAGGATGTCAATTGTAGGAATTTGAGCATGTATTTTAATTGCAACATTTTTTACGGCATCAGCATCGCTGATATCTAGTACAAACGTTTGCTCCTGTGGTATATTTAATTCCTCTGCTAAAGCAGCAAGTTTTGCAGCATTAGTGCTGCTTAAAAATAAATTTCCTCCAGACTGTTTAAGTAATTTTGCAGTTGCTTTGCCTATGCCGCCTGTAGCGCCAACAATTAAAATATTTTTATCTTTTATTATTTCCATGAAAATTAAATTGAAAGCGAAATGTATTTTAAAAATTCTTCTCTTTTCTCGTTGTTCATAAATACACCACTGTACTCAGCTGTAACGGTGCTGCTGTTTACGTCGCTCACGCCTCTTGACGAAACGCATAAATGATGAGCATCTATTACAACTGCAACATCTTCGGTATTTAATATAGATTTTAATTCGTTCGCAATTTGAATGGTCAATCTTTCTTGTACTTGTGGTCTTTGTGAAAAATACTGAACAATTCGATTAATTTTCGAAAGCCCAATTACTTTTCCATTGGAAACATAAGCAACATGTGCTTTGCCTATAATTGGAACAAAGTGATGTTCACAATTGCTGTAAAATGTAATGTTCTTTTCAACCAGCATTTGGTTGTATTTGTATTTATTTTCGAACATCGAAATTTTCGGTTTATTAGCAGGGTTAAGCCCTCTGAAAATTTCTTTCACATACATTTTTGCAACTCTATTTGGCGTGCCGCTTAAACTATCATCCGTAAGGTCTAAGCCTAGTACATGCATTATTTCACGGAAGCTTTTTTCGATGAGTTCAATTTTTAAATCATCATCCATCTCAAAAGCATCTGCTCTTAAAGGTGTTTCTGCAGAACTCGAAAAGTGCTCGTCTCCAATAAGGTCAATTAAAGACGTATCTGTGGTGTTTTTCTCAATTTTCATAAACCTACAACAAAATGTATACGAAGTTGTTCTAACATCAAGCAATTTTTCCATGATTCGCCTCAAAATCTTGCATTTAAGTGTAATGCTTAGGGCTTTTTGTATATTTGCCTTTTATTTTATCTATGAAATACATATTTTATCTATTCTTAGGTTTTTTTTATACCACAACTCAAATATTCGCCCAATCACCATCGGTTAGAATGCAAGGTAATATGCCTGCAATTATTTCCATTGCAGGACAAATTGTGGATGGGAATACCAAAAAAGGAATACCTTTTGCGACGGTTTCAATTATCAGTGTGAGAGATAACAAGGTTATTACTGGCGATGTGGCTGATGAAAAAGGCTATTTTAAAATTAATGAATTGAAACCGGGTAGGGTAAAAATACTGTATAGTTTTATCGGTTATGTTTCATTGACAAGTGATACTTTGTTTTTAAATCCGGCTAAACCCGAAATGGTTTTAGGAGTGATCAAATTATATTCATCTACTAAACAAATTGCACAGGCAACAGTTCAAGCTGAACGCGGCATGTTGCAAATGGCTATTGATAAAAAAGTGTTCAATGTAGAAAAGAATATCTTATCAACTGGAGGCACTGCCAATGATGTATTGCAAACCATCCCATCGGTTACATTAGATATTGACGGCAATTTAAGTTTAAGGGGAAGCGGCAATGTTACTGTACTTATTGACGGTCGCCCATCAACATTGACAGGTACAGATAGAAACGCGGTTTTGGAGCAAATCCCATCTTCTGCAATTGAGAGTGTGGAGTTGATTACTAACCCAAGTGCAAAGTACGATCCAGACGGCACGTCAGGCATTATCAATATTGTGTTAAAGAAAAACAAACAAGTGAGTTTGAATGGCAGTGTTAATAGCTCAGTTACATCCGGTACCGGAAGGTATAATTTAGGATACAACTTAAACTTTAAAAATAAAAAGTGGAACATTTCAACTGGTTATAGTTTAAGGGTAAATCAAATGAATTCGAGGTCTTTAAATACCCGTACGAATTTCAATACAGACACTACGTTTACCGATCAAGTAGGGCTTAATCATAACGACAACACCAACCATGTTATCCGATTTGGGGTGGATAGGTATATCAATAGTCGATCAACCATTGGATTTACTAGCACATTTAGTAATTCAAATAAATTATCTAATGGGGTAAGTGATAATACAAATTACAACGTTCATCATCTGCAAACAGATGCCTTGTCGAGGTTAAATGCAAGTACAGAAGATAATCTAAACTTAGACTTAGGTTTGAATTATAGGAAAACATTTTTAAAGCCAAAAAAAGAATTAACTGCTGATATGTCATATTCAAAAAATGCGACAGATGCGAATACAATTTATGGTACCACATCAACCATAAATTCTTTTCATTTATACCAAGATGCAATAAATGATGGTGCAGTAAATTTAGCAGCAATAAAGGTGGATTACACCAATCCAATCAATGAAAAATCAAAATTAGAAACTGGCTTTAAAGTGAGCTATCGTTCAAATGATGCAGACTATAAAGTTTCAGATAATTCTACTGGAGATACCATTCTGAATACCAATCAGTCTAATCATTTTATTTATAAAGAATTTATTAAGGCAGCATATGCTAATTATAGCAAAACCATTGGCCAGTGGGGCGTTCAGGTTGGATTGAGAGCCGAGCACGCAGAGATTGAAACAGACCAACGTACCGCCGGAATTAAAAACACTAAACCATATTTAAGTTTCTTTCCAAGTATATATTTTGCGAGAAAAATGTCAATGGATCAAGAAATTCAATTAAATTATTCAAGAAGAATTAATCGTCCTCAGGTTAATAATTTAAATCCATTCACCGATTTTTCTGATCCAAGAAATTTAAGAACAGGAAATCCAAATTTGAAACCAGAATATGTAGATGCTTATGAGTTGAGCTATATTAAATACTGGAAAAAGAATACATTAACATCTACTATCTATTTGAGACAAACAAACGATCAAATACAGCGTTTTAGAATTGTGGATACCTCAGGAATCTCTACGGTAACTTTTCAAAACTTAAGTTTCTCTAGAAATTATGGATTTGAATTTATTGCAGTAACGGAATTAATGAAATTTTGGACATTGACTACTAATCTAAATTTATTTAGAAATGAAATAGCCGTAAGCAATACTAGTGGCGAGTTAAAGACCGGTTCAAACGGTTCTATTAAAGTGATGTCAAGTACAAAATTGCCTAAATTATTTGATATCCAATTTTCAGGAAACTATACTTCACCTGGCGTAACAGCACAAGGTGAATTTAAAGAAATGTATTCTTTTGATATTGGCTTGAAAAAAGATTTGTTTAAGAGCAGGGCTATTTTTTCAGCAAACTTATCGGATATATTTAATACAAGAGCCATGCGTTTTGATACATATGGTTTAAACTATTTACAATACACTAAGCATAAAAGAGATTCACAACTGTTAACTTTTTCTTTAATTTATAAATTCGGTAAAGCGGATTTTCAAAAGAATAAAAGAAGCGGAAGAGAAGAAGGAAGCCCAAGTGGCATGGATGATATGAACTTCTAATAATGAAACAAGTCAACCGATTTTCTATTTCAGATATTGCAGCGATTACTGGCATTAAATCGGCAACCTTAAGAATTTGGGAACAGCGATATAACATAACGCACGCAAAGCGTACAGCTTCTAACATTAGGTATTACGACGATTTCGATTTACGCGTCTTTTTAAATATTGCTTGTTTGATTGAAAGCGGTTTGAAAATTTCAGAAATAGCGGAATTAACCGAATCTGAAAGGGCAGAAAAAATACAATCTATAAAAGCTACACAAGATCAATCTGCTGTAATAGTTCAGCAATTAATTGCTCACACGTTAAACTTAAACGAACATCAATTTAGGTTAATCATTCAAGATTGCATTCAAGAATTTGGCGCAGAAGAAACAATGCTTCAATTTATTTATCCGTTTTTAAGTCGAATAGGAATTCTTTGGCAAACCGGTCTTATTGGTCCAGCGCAAGAACATTTTGCTTCAAGTTTAATTAAGCAAAGGTTAATTGTTGCAATTGACGAATTACCCATTCCTGAAAATGGCGAACAAAATAATTTTTTATTGTTTTTACCAGAAGGCGAATTTCATGAAATTGCCCTATTACTTTCACAATTTATAGTCCGTTCTAAGGGATTCCCTTCTTTATATTTGGGTCAAAATTTACCTATTCCATATGTTCAAAAAATTGCCCAGTCCTATCAGCCAAAATACATTTTAACAGTGTTTACGGCAGATTTTGGACTTGAAGCATTGACCGAAAAAATGAATAAAATGCTTGATTCTTTCCCAAATACTACTGTTTTGATAGCGGGAACAGCTGTTTCGGCGCATAAACCAAAGGCTCTTGCTCGTTGTATCCCCTTAAATGAAGTAAATGACCTGCATCATTTTTTGGCTAAAAATCTTTCAAAATAAAAGGTTTTTAAATGTCAAAAAAAACCTTTAAAACCTTATAAATTTGTAATTTTGCCCCTCAGTTTGAATAATAGCAATGGATAATTTAACATACCTTACCAATAATTCTTCCGAATACATAGAAAGTTTATACCAGTCATATCAGGTAGACCCTGCATCTGTCGACTTTGGTTGGCAGAAATTTTTTGAAGGTTTTGATTTAGGTAGAAGTTCGGATGCTACAAGTGTATCTTCTGAAACACCAGATCATTTCTTGAAAGAAATTGCAGTCTTAAATTTAATAAACGGTTATCGTACACGTGGGCATTTATTTACAAAAACAAATCCTGTCCGCGAGAGAAGAAAATATTTTCCAGGAAAAGAAATAACACAGTTCGGGTTAACCGATGCCGATTTAGAAACTGTTTTCAATGCAGGTGTGGAAGTAGGAATTGGCCCTGCAAAATTAAAAGACATTGTTCAGTTATTAGATACTACCTATTGTGAATCTATTGGTTGCGAATTTATGTTCATTCGTCATCCAGAAAGATTAAAATGGTTTATTGAGCGTTTTGAAAAAAGTCGCAATCAGCCTTCTTATACATTGGGCGCTAAAAAAAGAATTTTAGAAAAGCTAAATCAAGCGGTAATTTTTGAAAACTTTTTGGGCACTAAATTTTTAGGACAAAAAAGATTTTCGTTAGAAGGTGCAGAAACACTTATTCCTGCGCTAGATGCGATTATTGAAAATGGTGCAGAATTAGGCTTAGAAGAATTTGTGATTGGTATGGCACACAGGGGAAGACTCAATGTGTTAGCTAATATCATGAACAAAACATACAAAGAAATTTTTAAAGAGTTTGAAGGTAAGTTTAATCCGAATGATCCATTTGGCGGCGACGTAAAATATCATTTAGGTTATTCAACTGATATTAAAACAGAGCGTGGGAAAAAAGTACATTTAAGCCTATCGCCAAACCCTTCGCACTTAGAGGCAGTGAATCCTGTAGTAGAAGGAATGGTGAGAGCAAAAATTGATAAAAAATACAATAACGATTTATCTAAAATTGCACCAATATTAATTCATGGTGATGCATCAATTGCAGGCCAAGGAATTATTTATGAAGTATTACAAATGTCTAAATTAGATGGCTACCGTACAGGTGGCACCATACATTTAGTCATCAATAATCAAATTGGTTTTACAACAAATTATAAAGATGCAAGATCAAGTACTTATTGTACAGATGTTGCTAAGACAACATTATCTCCTGTATTCCACGTAAATGGAGATGATGCAGAAGCACTTGTTTTAGCAATTCAATATGCATTAGAATACCGTCAAAAATATGCTACCGATGTTTTCATAGATATATTGTGCTACCGTCGATATGGTCACAACGAATCTGATGAGCCAAGGTTTACACAGCCTTTGCTTTATAAAACTATTGAAAGCCATCCGAACCCAAGAGAAATTTATGTTCAGAAATTAATTCAAGATGGATCAATTAACGAGCAAGAAGCAAAAGCGATAGACGCCCAGTTTAGGAATCACTTGCAAGAAAGATTAAACGAAGCTAAGCAAGAAGAAAATACAGCTGTAGAGCCTTTGTTTCAAGGTGCTTGGAAAGATTTTAGATTTTCAACTCCTAAAGATTTTACAACTAAGTGGAATACCAAAGTTGAAGAAAAATTATTTTTAAATATTGCCGATAAAATCACTTCATTACCTGCCGATAAAAAGTTCATTGCAAAAATTCAAAGGCTCTTTGCTGATCGCAAAAAGATGAGTAAAGAGACAAAAGTATTTGATTGGGCAATGGGAGAGCTAATGGCATATGGAACTTTGATGGAAGAAGGATTTCCAGTGCGTTTGAGTGGTCAAGATGTAGAACGTGGTACTTTTTCTCACCGTCATGCTGTTGTAAAAATTGAAGATTCAGAAGAGGAAATAATTCCATTACAATCAATTTCAAAAAAACAAGCTGGCTTTGATATTTATAATTCGCATTTGTCTGAGTATGGTGTATTGGGTTTTGAATATGGTTACGCCATGGCTTCACCAAATACGTTAACCATATGGGAAGCACAATTTGGAGATTTCTTCAATGGCGCACAAATCATCGTCGATCAATTCATTACCAGTGCAGAATATAAATGGAGAAGGTCTAACGGATTAGTAATGTTGTTGCCACATGGATACGAAGGTCAAGGGCCAGAGCATTCATCTGCAAGGATAGAAAGGTTTTTAGAAGCATGTGCAGGAGATAATATTCAATTAGCTAATTGTACAACACCAGCAAATTATTTTCATTTATTGAGAAGGCAAATGCATCGTCCTTTCCGCAAACCGCTTGTGGTATTTAGCCCGAAGAGTTTGTTAAGAAATCCTGCTTGTGTAAGTAGCTTGAGTGAATTTACAAAAGGAGCATTTCAAGAGGTTATTGATGATGTTCATGTGAAAGCAAAAGATGTAAAACGTTTATTATTCTGTTCAGGAAAAATATTTTACGATTTACTAGCTAAGCAACAAAAAGAAAACAGAACAGATGTGGCTATTATTAGATTGGAACAAATATTCCCATTCCCTGTTGCGCAAATTCAAAATATCATTTCAAAATATAGCAATGTAACCGAAATGTTTTGGGTTCAAGAAGAGCCAACAAACATGGGTGTTTGGCCATATATTCTCTCACAAATGCGTAGGGATCCAATTGAAGTGATTGCAAGAAAAGAAAGCAGTAGTACAGCAACAGGCTATAATAAGCAACACGTAAGACAACAAGAATATATTGTAAATACTGCATTTGAAATGGAGCAAGCTACAGCTGATATTAAAAAGTCAGTTGCTAAAACTGCCTCAATAAAAAAACTTCCAATAAAAAAAGTTCCAGCTAAAAAAGCTGCCGTTAAAACTGCCCCAATAAAAAAAGCTGTGGCAAAAAAATCACCAGCTAAAAAAGCAGTTGTTAAAAAGTCTGCTAAAGCTGCTACTTCAAAACCGGTTGTTAAAAAAGCAACTGCAAAAAAAGTAGCAAGCAAAAAAGTAGCGCCTAAATCAGTTAAAAAATCAACGAAGAAAAAATAAATTCAGCCATGAGTATAGAAATGAAAATACCTGCAGTAGGTGAATCAATTACAGAAGTAACGCTCTCAAAATGGATTAAAAACAATGGAGATTATGTGCAGATGGATGAAATTATTGCAGAGTTAGAATCAGATAAAGCAACATTTGAATTGACAGCTGAAAAAGCTGGGGTGCTTATTACTAAAGCGTCTGAAGGGGATACCATCGCAATTGGATCTGTTGTTTGCGCAATAGATGATAGTGCTAAAGCACCAGCTGCAGCAGCAGCGCCAGCACCTGCTAAAGCTGAATCTGCACCTGCTAAAGAAACACCAGTAGTAAAAGCAGCGGCATCAAATGAAAACTATGCAACAGGACATCCATCGCCAGCAGCAGCTAAAATTTTAGCTGAAAAAGGCTTGGAAGCGCAGGCGGTTAAAGGTTCAGGAAAAGACGGAAGAATTACAAAAGAAGATGCGCAAGCAGCAAATGTTTCTTCGTCAAAACCTACAGCGGAATCATCAATAGCTAATACTGCAGGGGGAAGAGTAAAGCGCGCTGAAAAAATGTCTTCATTGAGAAAGACTGTTGCAAAAAGATTGGTAGCGGTTAAAAATGAAACTGCAATGTTGACTACATTTAATGAAGTGGACATGCAGCCAATCATGGATATTCGTGCAAAATATAAAGATAAGTTTAAAGAGAAACATGGCGTTGGTTTAGGATTCATGTCATTTTTCACGAAGGCTGTATGTGAAGCCCTACAGGAGTTCCCAGCTGTCAATGCGCAAATAAATGGCGATGAAATTATATTTCACCAATACGCAGATATTTCAATTGCAGTTTCCGCGCCTAAAGGTTTGGTTGTGCCAATTATTAAAAATGCAGAGTCATTATCTCTTGCAGGAATAGAAAAAGCAGTTGTTGAATTAGCAACTAAAGCAAGAGAAAATAAATTAACTTTAGAAGAAATGACAGGAGGAACCTTTACCATTACCAACGGTGGTGTATTTGGTTCAATGATGTCTACTCCAATTATCAATGCACCACAATCTGCAATTTTAGGAATGCATAATATTGTGGAAAGGCCTGTAGCTATTAATGGTCAAGTAGTCATTAGACCAATGATGTATGTAGCATTATCATACGACCATAGAATAATTGATGGTCGCGAGTCTGTCGGATTTTTAGTAAGAGTAAAACAGTTATTAGAAGATCCACAACGCATGTTGTTAGGAGTTTAATCTCGTTTAATATATAGGAAAGCCTGAAATTTTAATTTCAGGTTTTTTTGTTTATGACTTTTGTCATATGTTAATGGCGTAAATAAAAATACATTTACTTAATTAAACTAAAAAAACATAAAAATGAACACAGCCCACATTCATCTTCTCGTAACACATTTGCCAATTATTGGTTCTTTGATTGGTTTTTTAATTTTATTATTTGCGGCAATTAAAAAAGATAACAATGTAAAAATTGCTGCATACCTTGTTTTTATATTATGTGCAATTGGAGCTGCAATAGCTTATGCCACTGGCGAAGGCGCAGAAGAAGTTGTAGAAAAGCTCCCTGGTGTTTTAGAAAGCGCAATAGAGACACACGAAGATGCTGCAATGTTCAGCCTCATCGCTATGATTGCATTGGGATTAACAGCTATTGCTGGAATCTTTCAAATATCCTACCAATGGATCAAGTTTAAATTTATTCACAACTTGATTTTAATAATAGCTTTAATAAGCATGATTTCTATTGCCTACACTGGTAATTTAGGTGGCAAAATTAGACATACAGAAATAGCTGATGCAAGCACATTGCAAAACACTAACGAACAGCCTTCTAATGAAGGCGACGACGATTAGTGAAAAGTTACACCACCTGTTTGTGTGTCGTATGTTGCAGCAACAATTTTAATAACGCCAGTCTCAGATTTCTTTTTCAAATATTCGCTCTGTGAAATTATTTCTGATATTGAGTTGTCTACATTGAGTTGTATGAGTTTGTCAATTGCATTAGGCGTTTCGTTGATAAGCGAACGTTCACATCCACAATTCTGAATGGACTTTTCAATTTTATCTGTGATATTTCTAATGTGTCCAGTCGAGCCTCCTTGAATTGCTTTTGAAATTGCGCCACAATTTGTATGGCCAAGTACGACTACTAATTTAGTGCCTAAATCTTTGCAAGCTAACTCTATACTGCCTAATATGTCTTCATTGATAATGTTGCCAGCTATTCTAATGGATACCACATCACCAATGCTTACATCAAAAATTAGATCAGGGCTAGTTCTTGAATCGATGCAACTTACAATTGTTGCCATAGGATTTTGCCCTAATGAAGTTGCATTAACTTGGTGCTTAAGGTATTTTTCAGACCACTTACCTTTTAAGAACCTTTCATTCCCTAATTTTAGCAAGTTTAATATTTCCTCAGGTTTTAATCGCTCTTGGCTTTCTTTGTCTAATACATTTACAAACTGAATATGGTCTTCTAATTTATATACAGGCTTCAATCCAACTATATTTAATTTGATAGATTTCTCTACAGACACCGTGCTTTTAAAGTCCTCAATAATTTCCAATACATCGTTATCAATATAGTCGCTGTAATTGGCATCTATGATCACTTTAGAGCCTTCTGGGATAGACCATAGTGTATCTTTAATTGATGCTTTATTTAAAAAGGACACTTGATTTGGCAATTCAATTCTGATTGTTTCTCCAATTGTTAGTGTGTCTTTTTCTAATTTAAATGGATTTTTAAAATTACTTTTCATTAGATAGAAAATACTAACAGCAAGGCCAATTAAAATGCCAATCAGTAAGTCTGTAAAAATAATAGCTAAAATTGTACATATAAAAGGAACAAATTGGTTAAGCCCTTTTTTGTACATCTCTTTGAAGATGGAAACTTTTGTGAGTTTGTAACCTGTAACCAATAGGATAGAAGCTAATGATGCAATCGGAATCAAGTTTAAATATGGGCCAATAAATAAGACACTGACAAGCAAGAAAATGCCGTGCAAAATTGCAGACAGTTTAGTTGCAGCGCCAGCATTGATATTGACTGAACTCCTTACAATTACTGATGTAATTGGAATGCCTCCGATTAACCCTGAAAATATATTTCCAAATCCTTGAGCAATTAATTCTTTATTCGGAGATGCTTTTCTTTTAAGAGGATCTATATTTTCTACTGCTTCGAGATTTAGTAAGGTTTCCAAAGAAGCAACAATTGCAATTGTAAATCCTACAATCCATACCTGATGATTTCCAATTTGACTAAAATTAGGACTGGTAATTATAGTTGAAATGCCACTTATAGGAGGTATGTTAACCAAATGAGTTTGCTCAATATAAATACTGCTGAAGTAATTCTTAAAAATAACATTCAATATTATTCCAAATAAAACAACAAATAATGACGAAGGCAGAAAGTTGTATTTTTTAAGTGGAGTTTTATCCCAAAAAATTAAAATAAATAAGGATAGTATGCTTACTATGATTGCTCCAATAGAAAAATGATTAATAATTTGAATAAGTTCGGAGAATGTGTTTTCACCATCTCTTTGAATAAAAGAGAAATCGTTTTCTACATCGGCATCATAGCCAAAACTATGTGGAATTTGTTTTAAAATTAAAATAATACCAATAGCAGCTAATAGCCCTTTGATAACATTAGAAGGGATGTAATCTGCGATAAACCCAAACTTCAAAAGCCCTGCAACTAGTTGTATTGCACCAGCAATTACAACAGACATTAGCAGCAAGTCAAAGCTCCCTAGTGTTCCTATAGCGGTAAATATAACAGCTGCTAATCCTGCTGCAGGACCACTCACACTCGTATGGGATTCGCTAATAAATCCAACTGCAATACCACCAATTACGCCTGCAATAATACCCGATAACATTGGCGCGCCACTTGCGAGCGCAACACCTAGGCAAAGCGGAAGGGCAACTAGAAAAACTACAATGCTTGCTGGGAGGTCAGCTTTGATTTTTGAAAACATATCTAATTAATTTAATTTTTAACATAAAAATGGATAAAATGTTTTAAATATTATGTTTAAGCCAATAAAATGATTTATAGAAAATGTTAATGTTTATTTTGATATTTTTGTTGATATTTTAAAATCAACTGTTTGTTTAAGCGTTATTTTCTATATTCTTTAGTGTTGATGTGCTTTTATGCTAATGCGGAAGCGCAGTCAATTAAAACAACCTTTTTTCTAGAAACGGATATGGATCATAATTACTTGCCAGATACGATTCATATTAGCAAATGCAGTGTTTATTTATCCAATTTTAAGTTTTATCAAAACGAGAAATTGGTATTTACAGATCCAGAAAAGGCTTATTTAATTAATTTAATCGACCCCATTCCTTTAAATTTCGAAATTCCAGCTCAAGTAAAATATAATCGGGTGGCATTTGACATTGGAGTTGATAGCCTTACAAATGTTGCAGGTGTTTTAACTAACGCATTAGACCCTCGCAATGGTATGTATTGGTCTTGGCAAAGTGGTTATGTTAATTTTAAAATTGAGGGTGATATCAAGTCTATTTATAATAAATCTTTTCAGTACCACATTGGCGGTTATTCGGCTAAATTAAATGCATTACAATCGAAATCATTTGAAGTAAGTGCTGGCAATAAATACATTTTCAAATTTAGTATCATACCCTTATTGACTAATTGCCATAAACAAAATTTGTTTGAATTAATGTCGCCTCAATTAAAGGCAGTTCAGCTGGCTAAAGTTTTTGCAGATAACATTAGCTGTCGTAAAATTTCAGATTTAACAAATGAATAAGCAGCTGATTTATTTTTTATTGCTCAGTATTTTTTTTCTTGCATTCGCAAATCCGTTTAATTATGAATTTCAACAGCCCAAAAACTTTCCAGCTTCCAATTATAATTTTAAAAAAAATGAATTAGATTCCAATAAAATTAAAATTGGACGCGCCTTATTTTACGACCCCGTATTATCAAAAGATAGCAGTATTTCTTGCGCTAGCTGCCATTCTTCGTTTAATGCGTTTACGCATGTTGACCATGCATTAAGCCATGGAATAGCTGACCGTGTTGGATTTCGAAACGCCCCTGCATTAATCAATTTAGCGTGGCATCAAAAATTTATGTGGGACGGTGCGATAAACAATTTAGAAATGCAAGCATTAGCGCCTATTTCAAATCCTTCAGAAATGAATGAGGATATCAACCATGTTTTATGGAAATTAAACCATAGCGATTATTACAAAAAGTTATTTACTCAAACTTATGGAGATGAAAACATAACGACCGAGCGATTTTTAAAATCTATCACACAGTTTTTATTACAAATGGTTTCTGCTAATTCAAAATATGACAGCGTGATTTTGAAACAATCAGAATTTTCTACGCAAGAAAAAAACGGATATGTTTTATTTAAAAAGAACTGCTCCGACTGCCACCAAGAGCCATTGTTTACAAATTTAAAATTCGAAAAAAACGGCTTGCCATTAGATAGAAACCTAAATGATATTGGACGCATGCGCATTACAATGGAGTCAAATGATTCGTTGCGTTTTAAAGTGCCTACTTTGCGAAACATAGCGTTTACTTATCCATACATGCATGACGGTAGAATGAATAAATTGCAAGAGGTGCTCAATCACTACGATACTATTCAGCTACAAACTCAAAAAGGGGAAACAATTAAAATAAATCTTAGTAAAGCGGAAAAGGTTGATTTGACTGCGTTTTTGCTTACACTTACAGATCAACATTTTTTATTCAATCCTGCATTGTCATTCCCCAAGGAGTTATTGCTTAAAAACCGAAGGAATAATTAGCGTTTAGCGTCTAATTAAGTTATAAAAAAAAGCAAAAAATGAGAAAAATATATTTAGGTCTATTATTGACCATGTTTATGTCAAGTGCATATGCACAAACTAGCCCAGCTATACTAAAGTGGTTGCAAAATACAACTGGAATTATGGGGAGACACTACGTGAAAAATAATTATATCCCAGTAAACGATAATGTATTAGCCAATGTGTTGAGTGTGAAATATTCGACTGCAAATGTTTATGTTTCTACTAATGGTATTCCAGCATACGTAACAGGTCCTTTCCTTGATGGCAATCCATCTTTAGCGACTTCTCAAAATGCAATTTTTAAATTTCCTTTAACTCCTTCTAAAAATTCAGGCACTCCTGTAAATACAACTGGTGGAAATATTGGTGTTTTCATTAATGGTGTTGCTTTATTCGATTATCGCGATGGTGTTTCGTGGAAATCTTCGACTGGAACTCTTGCTGGTGGGCCGTTTGGTGGTATGGGCGATAATGTCTGGAATAGAGATGCTGTTGTAGCAGAACGAATCGGATTTGATTGTGCAAAAGGTCATCCAGCTATGGGAAATTATCATCACCATCAAAACCCGAGCGCATTCAGTTTAGATTTATCTGTCATTTCTACAATTTGCAATTTATATGTAGCCGATGGATTATATTTAATAGATAGCAATCAACATTCTCCATTAATTGGTTTTGCATATGATGGTTTCCCAATTTACGGCGCATATGCATTCAAGAACACAGATGGAACGGGAGGAATTACAAGAATGAAATCTAGTTTTCAATACAGAAAAATTAGCACACGTACGCAATATGCAAATGGAACAACTGTTACCGCAGGCCCTGCTGTCAATACAACTTATCCGTTAGGATATTTTAGAGAAGATTACGAATTTGTTTTGGATACCAATTCAGATTATTTAGATGAACACAATGGCCGTTTTTGTATAACTCCTGAATATCCTAATGGAACCTATTGTTATTTTGCAACAGTAGATGAACATTGGAATTCGAGTTATCCATATGTTGTAGGGCCAACTTTTTATGGTACTCGTTCAGCTGCAAAAGTTACCTCTATTTTAGAACCTGTTTCAACCTATTCGCCAAGTACAGGCATAACACAAGTGAAAACAACTGTGATTATTTCTCCAAACCCTGCAACAGAATTTGTTGCCATTCAACTATCAGGTTTGCAAAATGAAGATGTGGAATTAACGCTGCTTGATATAAATGGTAAAATTATTCAAACAGATAAAATACTTCAAGGCAGCACCATCAGTTATTTTGATACAAGAAAACTATACGACGGTTTTTATTTTATCAAAATTACAGGCAAGACATTTTCGAGTATAGAAAAAATCGCAATCAGTCATTAAATTAAAATATGAAAAAAATAATATTATTATTTTGTTTGTTTTTAGGCATTCAAAACTATTCATTTTCACACAATACAAATCTTTCGAATTTAAACGAAAGGGTGTGGTTAGTTAATAATGAAAGCGTAAGAGGCTCCTTTCTAATTACTAAAAACAAAGAAGTTTTTATCGAAAAATCTAATGGAGAAATTGCTCATTTCCCAATTAAAAACATAGCAATTGCAGATCAAAATTATGTAAGTTTAAAATCTAGTCAAATTGCAAAGCTCAATAAAAATATCAGTTTCAACCCCAATTTTGATAAACACAACACTCATTTCCCTTTTTTATTACTAGCGATTTTGTTGACTTCTTCGATCGTAGTTTTTTTTATTTATCATAAAAAATTTGTCAAAGTTGCGCCTTTAATTTTAGTTTTTCTATTTGTCTCACTTGTAAGTTTTACTTCAAAAATAATCAAGCAATTTAATTCCATAACCAACCCATTATCCATAGATTCGGCATTTGCAGTTTATAAACCAAGTGTAAATACTTTTTGGAATTCAACTTATTTTAGCGTTGAATCAAAAGGCATTCCTGCCCATGGAATGATGACTGGTATTACGGGCTGGCAACAGCAATTCCCAATTCCACAATGTTATATTGGAAGTAATGCATGGAGCATTCCTTTAAATCCAACTATCGCCACTAATCCTGTTCCAGTTAATCAATATCATTTTTTACGTGGAGCAATTGCGATTGCAGTAAATGGAGTTGCTATATTTAACCCTTATACTAATACTGGTGTCGATGCATTTTTAGATGGGCAATTAGATTATTGGGGCGGTCATTGTGGCAGAGCAGATGACTACCATTATCATATAGCTCCGCTACATTTATACAGCACTTCTCCTTTAACATATCCCATTGCCTATGCATTGGATGGTTTTGCGGTATACGGTACCTTAGAACCAGATGGATCAAATATGAAAAGCTTAGATACAAATCATGGTCATTATGCAAGCAATGGAGTTTATCATTATCATGGAACGGCAACCGCTCCATACATGATTGCGAATATGGTCGGTAAAGTGACTGAAGATTCAACTTTGCAAATTATTCCACAAGCATCGGCAAAGCCTATCAGGCCAGCTGGCACTCCATTAAAAGGTGCGGTTATTACTAACCTAGTTGCTAATGCCAATCAGAATGGCTATGCAATGACTTATACTTTATCAGGATTAACCTATTTGGTAGAATATGAATGGAATACAAATGGAGTATATACTTTTAAATACACTTCTCCAGTAGGAGCTGTTACAACTAATGTATATAATGGTTTCAAGCAATGTGCAATTACTACGTCGGCTGAAAGCGCTTTAAATTTTAAACGAGAATTAGTGATTTTTCCAAATCCAACTTCTGGTGATTTTCAAATTTTATTTACCGGAGATCAGTCAACATTTAAAATTAATGAAGTTGCTGTCTATGATCTTTTAGGCAAATTGCTTTATCAAGAAAAAGAATCTAATGGAGCAATTGCATTAGGTGAGCTTGGAAAAGGTACTTATATTGTAAAAGTTAAATCGGGGAATATAATATACAAGAAGAAAATAATAATCAACTAATGAATATTAAACGAATCAAGTCAAGTTTATTTTTTTCTTGTTTGCCATTGTTTTTAATGGCACAATACACCGGTACAGGTAAAGTAAGCCAAGGTCGTGCAACAGCAATAAGCACAAATATTTTTACTTGCACAAATGGTCGAGTAACATCTATAGGGAATAGTGTCGCAACAGATAATAGTAATTGGGTAGTTCCTTCGGCAAACCATTTTAATGATATTAATTTTCCTGTAGCCTCGGATTTGCATAATGTTTGTAATGGAGCAACCTATTCCAATGCAACAGCTGCTATTGCTGCGCTAAACGGTAATGATATTATAACCATTGATGCCAGTGGAGAAGTTTATACCGCATATATTTTTGCAGACAATTATTTTGAATTATATATCAATGGAGTTCCTGTAGGGAAAGACAAGGTGCCGTATACTCAATTCAATTCAAGTATTGTTAGGTTTAAAGTGAACAAGCCTTTTACCATAGCGATGTTATTAGTTGATTGGGAAGAGAATTTAGGATTGGGGACAGAATTAAATGGTTCAGCTGCATATCATGCTGGAGATGGAGGTTTGGTTTGTGTAATCAAAAACACCAGTAACCAGACCATAGCTATTTCAAATAATAATTGGAAAGCACAAACTTTTTACACCTCACCAATAAAAGATTTAACCTGCCCAACTGAAGTTGGTAATTTAAGATTAACTGCTTATTGTAGTACTGCCGATGCATCAAATGGCGAAAATAATTATGCATTGCATTGGGAGGTTCCTTCAAATGTAATGTTAAGTACTTTTGATGATACTAATTGGCCCAACGCTAGTGTTTATAGTAATTCTACCGTAGGTGTTATGAATAAACCTGCCTATACTAATTTTACTGATATTTTTGATGAGCCTAATAATGATGCACAATTTATATGGAGCAGCAACTTAATTTTAGATAATCAAGTAATTGTTCGCCATACGGTAAATAATACACTAGGGATAGAAGAATTTAATAACGGTTCAATAGAGATATATCCTAATCCAAGTAATGCTATTTTCTATTTACAAACTCAAAATTATAGCATTAAAAATATAAAGGTATACGATCTTTTAGGTAATTTATTAATAGATAAATATTCGGAATTTGATCAAATTAATTTAGCGCATTTAACAAAAGGAACATATTTAATTAAAGTTCAAACTAATAATAGTATTATTAATAAGAAAATAATAATCAACTAATGAAATTAAAATTCGCTAAATTATTATTTGTATTGGTGTTTTTTGCAATTCAATTGAATGCGCAAAACACTAAAAGTGTAATGCTTAAATTGCCGGATTCGGGTCAGCAAAATAGTTATACATTAACCTTTGGGGAGGATGCAGACTTTAACATCAACCCACCTTTTTTTATACTCAATTCAGCGAAAGTACTTACAGACACCCTAACAGGTTTGATGTGGCAAAGAGCAGATGCTGGCGAAATGACTTTCGAAAAGGCGTTATTGTATGCAGATAGCAGCACATTTGCAACCTATACCGATTGGCGTTTGCCAAATGCAATGGAGGCATTTTCTATTTTAAATTTACAAACACAAAACCCAGCTTTTGATTTAAATTATTTTATAAAAACAGATGCCGAATATTGGTGGACCTCAGATTTGCAAGCTAATGATCAATCAAAAGTATGGGTTACTAATGCTGGAGGAGGAATTGGTAATCATGCTAAATCTGAAACGATAAGTGCAGGAGGGATTAAAAAAATGCACTTAAGATTAGTTAGAACAAACAAGTCGAAAGAAATTAATTCAGTGCGATACTTCAAGAGTGCTGACGCCTTAGTTTATGATAGTTTAACAAATTTAATTTGGCAAAAAACACCTTATACTGATACGCTTACATGGGAGCAAGCTTTGCAATATGCAGACACGCTAACTCAAGCAGGATATAGTGATTGGCGTTTACCCAATATTAAAGAGGTACAATCTTTGCAAGACAATTCAGTAATTAATCCTGCGCTTAATACCAACTTTTTTAATGTTTTCGGTCGCAAGAAATTTTGGTCATCTACAACATTGTCAAATAAATCAAACAGTGCATGGTATTTTGATACTCAATTTGGCATTACCACTTATCAAGTTAAAACGAGTAGGTTAAATACTTGGGTTGTTAGAGGTGGATTAAATTCAACAGGGGTGCAAGTAGATGTCAATTATCCTTTAATATTAAATATTTCACCCAATCCATGTAAAGATATTTTGGTAATTAATTTTAATGCAAAAGCAAAAGTGCAGACGCCTTACCTAATTATTTCTAATGCATTGGGTCAAATTATTTATCAGTCTACTGTCTCAAAATCTAACACAAAAATTAACACCAGCGAATATCCTAATGGCATATATTATTTGACTGTGATAGACGCTACCCGAAAGTGTAGTTTAAAATTTGTGGTTCATCAATAGGGCGCTATAGAATTTTCTTCATTGCACATAGAAACGCGTTTAAACATATTAAATGGACTTTTTGGCCTATTTTCAACTGTATTTGATGGTTTTTTTATGATATAAGTACTTTTTATTAGTAAATTTAGGCTTATTAAAAAATCCAATGGCTAAAAAGGAAGAAATACAACACGATTGTGAGCATTGTAAATCTCGTTATAAGTCAATCTTCTGTCAGATTGCTCCAGAAGAGCTCCAAATTATTAATGAAAACAAATGGTGCCAAACTTTAGAAAAAGGTCAACAGCTTTTTGCTGAAGGGGCTTATCCTCATGGTTTGTTTTGTGTTAATTCAGGAAAGATTAAAATTCATCAAATGGGAGAAGAGGGCAGAGAGCAAATTGTGCGATTTGCCAAAGAAGGGGATGTGGTTGGATACAGGGCTATGCTTGCGGGTGAAAAATATTCTAGTTCCGCAACAGCATTAGATCATACTTCAATTTGCTTTATTCCCAAAAATGTAATTTTTGCATTAATAGAAAAAGATTCTTCTTTTTCTATCCAAATCATCAAATTATTGTCAAGTAATTTAAAACATGCAGAAGAATCTATTTTGCATTTGGCTCAAAAGCCTGTAAGAGAAAGAATGGCAGAGTCGTTGCTCTTCTTAAAAGAAATGTATGGCTTAGAATCCGATGGCATCACATTGTCTGTAAGCCTTTCTAGAGAAGAGATTGCGACTTTAGTTGGTACTGCAACAGAAACTACAATTCGATTACTTTCTGAATTCAAAACAAAAAAATTACTTTCATTTGACGGAAGAAAAATACAAATCATAGATACACCTGGCCTATTAAAAATCGCGAATATTCACGATTAGTTTCTTCTAAAATCATGACAATTGTCATATTTGAAAATTTAAGAAACCATTAAATTTGCATATGCAAAATCTAAGTGCCGAAACTGCTACTCAACAAGTCTGCTATCATTGTGGTGAAGATTGTGAATCTCATTTAGTAGTTTTAGATGAGAAACCTTTTTGTTGTGAGGGCTGTAGTTTAGTATATGAACTCTTATCAGAAAACAATCTGTGCACTTATTATTCATTAGATCAAAACCCTGGTATTAGCAGATTTCAAAAGCATAATGCAGGATATGACTACTTAGAAGACGCCGAACTAAAATCCTCCTTAATTAGTTTTAGTAATGGCGTTGAAACGCATATCACTTTCCAAGTGCCAACCATGCACTGTAGTTCATGTGTTTATCTTTTAGAAAACATGCATCGCTTAAATCCTGGGGTTATTCAGTCTACAGTAAATTTCCCAAGAAAAGAAGTGGCCATTTCTTTCAAAGAAGCGGAAACATCATTGGCTGCCATTGCATCTTTAATGGCAGAGATTGGCTATGAGCCCCATATTAGTTTAGAAAGTGCAGAAGGGAAAAAGGTAAATAACATAAACCGCACACGTGTTTTTAAGATTGGTTTAGCTGGTTTTGCATTTGGGAATATCATGATGTTAAGTTTTCCTGAATATTTTTCCTTAGGAAATTATTTTGATCAGGCAGATTTAAAATATTATTTCGGATATATTTCTTTGGTTTTATCATTACCTGTTTTATTTTATGCAGCGTCCGAATTTTTTGTTGCAGGGTTTAAAGGTTTAATAAAAGGATATCTTAATATTGATTTACCAATTGCATTAGCAATATTAATTACCTTTTGCAGAAGTGTGTATGAATTGACCTATGGTACTGGCGCCGGGTATTTCGACTCGATGACTGGTATTGTATTTTTTATGTTAATAGGAAGATATTTTCAAGATAGAACCTACGAAACGCTTTCATTTGAAAGAGACTACAAATCCTTTTTTCCTTTATCGATTGTTAGAATAAACAAAGGTATAGAGGAAATGATTCCCGTAAATAAATTAAAACAAGGCGACCACATTTTAGTTAGGAATAACGAATTAATTCCAGTAGATGCGATGCTAATTAAAGGACTTGCAAAAATTGATTATAGTTTTGTAACGGGTGAAGCGGAATTAGTAGAAAAGAAAAGAGGCGAATTGCTATATGCAGGCGGAAAGCAAGTTGGCAGTTCTTTAACCTTAGAAGTATTGAAAAGCGTGTCGCAAAGTTACTTGACAAAGCTTTGGAATAAAGAAGTTTTTAAAGATAGAGAAGAGCAACAATATACTTTTGTACAAACTATCAGTAAATATTTTACATTTTTTTTATTTGCATTAACAGCAATTGCATTTTTTTATTGGTTGCCTCAAGATTTGCCACGAGCAGTTAATGCATTGACCACCACCTTAATTATTGCTTGCCCTTGCGCTTTGTTATTAGCGGCTACCTTTACCCATGGAAACAGCATTCGTCAATTAGGCAAACATGCATTTTACCTCAAAAACGCTGGAATATTAGAGAAATTGGCAAAAATAAATGTCATTGTTTTTGACAAAACAGGAACCATTACAGAAGCGAAATTTGCAGAAGTGGTATACAAAGGCTCCCCACTGAATGAAACGGAAAGAGAAGTATTGAAATCAGTTTTCATGCATTCGGCACACCCGCTAAGTAAACGCATTTATGATTTTATTCAATCAGATAAAAAAGTAGAACTAAATTCATTCGAAGAAATTCCTGGTAAAGGAATGTTGGCTTCATTTCAAGATATGCAAATTAAAGTTGGTTCTGAGCTTTTTGTTTTAGGAGCGAATCAAAATGAACTGGTGAAAGAAAGTGTTGTTTATTTATCAATTAATAATAGCATTAAAGGATATTTTTCAGTTAAGCATGTTTACCGAAATGGTTTTGCAAGTTTAATAGAAAGGTTAAAAGTTAATTTTGAATTGATGGTTTTATCCGGAGACCATGACGCCGAGCAAAAAACATTACAATATATGCTTGGTACAACAACGCCTTTATATTTCAAACAAAGTCCAGCAGATAAATTGCAAAAAATTGAAGCATTGCAATTGAAAGGGAAAAATGTTATGATGATAGGAGATGGCCTGAATGATGCTGGAGCATTAAGACAGAGCGATGTTGGCATTGCAATTACAGATCAAGCAAATTATTTTTCACCTGCTAGTGATATTATTATGGATGGCAAATCTTTTGCAAAACTAGATCGTTATATTAAGTTTGCTAAGCGAAGTAAATCAATTATTGTGATGAGTTTTATAATTTCGTTATTGTACAATGCTATAGGATTATTCTATGCAGTGCAAGGGAATTTATCGCCAGTTATTGCGGCTATTTTAATGCCAATAAGTTCTGTTTCAATTGTATTATTTACTACAGTTGCTACTGCTATTTCTGCAAGATCCTTAAAAGAATATTAAGTTAAAGTAGGGTCGGGAGTTTCCTTATTGAGGCGCATAAAGTCTAGTTTATATTGAAAAATTGCACCAATACTTTCTGCACGTTGAATGGCTAATGCCGCTTTTTCTCCTTCAAAGTTTTCGTTAATTGTTTCTTTAAATAGGCTAATCCATCGCTGAAAATGTGCTGGAGAAATATGTTCAGCATGTTTAGCATGCGCATCAAACGGCTTGCCTCTAAAGTCGCTCGTATCCAATAAAATTCCCGACCAAAATTGAACCATTTTAGGTAGGTGACTTTCCCAATTAGTTTTTGCATGCACGTTGAAGACTTCGCTCAATAATTTATCCTGATTTACTTTGTCGTAAAACAGGCTTACCATGCGTTCAACATCCTCAATAGCCTCTATTTTCTTTTTCATACGTTGATTTTCAAGCAGATAATCAAATTGATATTACAAATATCACATATTAAAACTTATTAATTATATGATTTTAGTCATATTTTAATAATTTTTTATGTGCTTATTTTACACCTAGAAATAATAGCAATGGCAGTATTAGTCCTTTTAATTGGAATCAGTTTATTAGTCGCAATTGGCTTTTTGATGTCCTTTTTCTGGTCCGTGAAAGACGGCCAATATGACGACGATTATACTCCATCCGTTAGAATGCTATTTGACGATGAATTATTAGAAAATCAATCAAAAAAATAAAAATTTCTATGCAACAAGAACAGTTTTATTATGACAACAAAGTTGTGCGCAATTTTGCTTACGCATCAATTATTTTTGGTTTAATAGGCATGACCGTTGGATTGCTAATCGCACTTCAATTGGTATTCCCTAATTTAAACTTTGGCATTCCTTATACTACCTTTGGTAGAATTAGGCCCTTACACACGAATGCAGTAATTTTCGCATTCGTAGGAAATGGTTTATTTGCGGGCGTCTATTATTCATTACAAAGATTATGTAAATCTAGAATGTATAGCGATGTGCTCAGTAATATTAATTTTTGGGGATGGCAAATAATTATTTTAGCAGCGGCAATCACTTTACCACTGGGGCTTACATCGGGTAAAGAATATGCAGAGTTAGAGTGGCCAATTGATATTGCTATTGCGTTAATCTGGGTAGTTTTTGGATGGAACATGTTTGGTACAATTTTGAAAAGAAGAGAGCGCCATTTATATGTTGCCATTTGGTTTTTCATTGCCACTTTTGTAACTGTTGCAGTATTACATATTGTTAATTCTTTTGAAATGCCAGTTTCGTTATTCAAAAGTTATTCATGGTATGCAGGTGTTCAAGATGCATTGGTGCAATGGTGGTATGGTCACAATGCAGTTGCATTTTTCTTAACCACACCATATTTAGGTTTGATGTATTATTTCTTACCAAAAGCTGCAAACAGACCCGTTTATTCTTATAGACTTTCTATCATTCACTTTTGGGCTTTAATTTTCTTATACATTTGGGCTGGTCCTCACCATTTATT
Organism: Bacteroidota bacterium; assembly: GCA_039798705.1. Classification (GTDB taxonomy): domain Bacteria; phylum Bacteroidota; class Bacteroidia; order Sphingobacteriales; family Sphingobacteriaceae; genus CAIKLP01. The sequence continues at coordinate 11,763 of JBDKFN010000012.1, read as the reverse complement.
ATATACTTCATTACCAGATTGGGCGCAGTCTTTAGGCGTTGTATTTTCAGTAATGTTAATTGCACCTTCTTGGGGTGGTATGATCAACGGTTTGTTAACACTTCGCGGTGCTTGGGATAAAGTAAGAGAAGATGTTATTTTGAAATTCTTTGTTGTTGCAATTACCGCATATGGTATGTCAACATTTGAGGGTCCAATGTTGTCACTAAAAAATGTAAATGCCATTGCCCATTTTACCGATTGGATTATTGCACACGTTCACATTGGTGCTTTAGGTTGGAATGGTTTCTTAACATTCGGTATGTTGTATTGGTTATTTCCACGCATCTACGGAAAAGAATTGTATTCTAAAAAACTAGCAAATTTCCATTTTTGGATTGGCACATTAGGTATTTTATTTTATGCAATTCCGTTATACTGGGCAGGTATTACACAGAGTTTAATGTGGAAAGAATTTACAGTGGAAGGTTATTTAAAATATCCGAACTTCTTAGAAACGGTTACCCAAATTATTCCAATGTATGCATTGAGAAGTGTTGGTGGATTACTGTATTTAATAGGCGTAATTGTAATGACTTACAACTTAGTAAAAACAGCATTATCTGGTAAATTAATTGCAAATGAATTAGCGGAAGCACCTGCATTAACAAAAGAATATGGCGTTGCAAAAAATGAACACTGGCATCGTTGGATTGAGCGCCGTCCAGTTCAATTAATGGTGCTAAGTTTAGTTGTTATTTTAATTGGCGGTGCTGCAGAAATTATTCCAACATTTTTAATTAAAAACAACATCCCTACCATTGCCAGTGTAAAACCATATACACCATTAGAATTGCAAGGAAGAGATATTTATATTAGAGAAGGTTGTAATACTTGTCACTCGCAAATGGTCAGACCATTTAGATCAGAAACAGAGAGATATGGGGAGTATTCTAAAGCAGGTGAATTTGTTTACGATCATCCTTTCCTATGGGGTTCAAAAAGAACAGGTCCAGATTTACATAGGGTTGGTGGTAAATACCCAGATTCATGGCACTACAACCATATGTTAGAGCCTTCGTCAATGTCTCCTGGTTCTATAATGCCAACCTATCCATGGTTGTTAGATGACGACTTAGATACCACCTCAACAGCAGCTAAAATTAGGGCAATGCAAACAGTAGGTGTTCCATATCCAGTAGGGTACGATTTAATTGCAAACAAAGATTTAATGCATCAAGCAGATTCCATAAAAAACACATTAGCAGAATCGGGCATAAAAACAGCATCGAATAAAGAAATCGTTGCATTGATATCTTACTTGCAAAGATTAGGTAAAGACATAAAATTAACAACTAAGGTTCAATAATTTTAAATAACGAAAATGAAATTTATAAATTATTTAACATCGATAGCTGGGGTATCAATTTTCCCTTTACTGTCACTTATGATTTTTGTAACATTTTTCGCAGTGCTTATCGTTTATTTAATTAAATCAGATAAGGCATCGATGGAAAAAATGGGAAATATTCCTTTAGAAAAAAATGATGATCAATTAAATTTTAGCAAATATGAATAGTCTAAAAAAATTAACTAATAAAAAGCTTATACTCACTTTGCTATTTGCTTTTATAATATCAAATATAAATGCACAGAATACAGCCCAAGCAGTAGCTGTAGCAACTGTACCTAGTATGTGGGCAAGTCCATTGTTTTGGGTTTTTGCTTTTGCAATTCTTGGCTTGTTGTTAGTTATTGTAGCAATAGGAGGTGTATTAGTTGGATTGGTGAATAATAAAATTGCCAAACAATTTAAAAACGCCCTACCAATTTTACTTTTTCTTTTCGTTTTTGGAATTGGAAATTCGAATGCACAAACAGTTACAGCTGCTACTGCAGTTACGCAATTAACAGGAGCGCTTGATCCAAATACCATTATGATATTATTGTTGGTAATTGGAATTGAACTTTTTGTCATTCTTTATTTATATGCCATTTTGCAAAAAATGCTTATTGCACTTGGCTATAAAACTAAAGAAGAGTCTAAATGGACTTATGCTGCAATCATGAAGCGCATGACAAAAGCAATACCATTAGATAGAGAAGCGGAAGTTGCAACCGATCATAATTATGATGGCATTGTGGAATTAGATAACAGCTTGCCACCTTGGTGGGTTTATCTGTTCTACGGCACAATAGCATTCGCTGTAGTTTACTTAGTCTATTTTAATTATTTCGATGGTCCAACCCAAAAAATGGAGTACGATACAGAAGTGGCACAAGCATTAATGAAGAAAAATGAATTTCTGAAAAAAGCTGCAGCATCGGTGGATGAAACATCTGTTGTTGTTCTGTCCGACGATGCTTCAATTGCAAAAGGCAAGGGTAGTTTTGTAACTAAATGTGCTGCTTGTCACGGACAAAATGGAGAAGGTTTAGTGGGACCTAACTTAACCGATGAGTATTGGATTCATGGTGGAGGAATTAAAGATATATTTAAAACAATTAAATATGGTTGGCCAGAAAAGGGTATGATATCTTGGGAAAGTCAAATTCAGCCGATGGAAATGCAACAAATCGCAAGCTTTATTTATTCGTTAAAAGGAAGTAAACCTGCCAATGCAAAAGCGCCTCAGGGAACAATTTATGTTGAAGCTACTGCTGTCGATACAACTGCAAAAGCGGCTGTAAGTGATACTACGAAAGTGTTATAAGGGAAAATGAACGAAGAGTTTAAGTACGAAGAAGAATTAGATCAACATTTTAGAGATAGGGTAGCAACTATAGATGAAAAGGGAAAGCGTTTTTGGATTTTTGCAAAAAAACCAAAAGGAAAGCTTACCAATTACAGAACGATAGTTGCTGCCTTTTTCTTAATATTATTAGCAGGCTTGCCATTTGTTAGAGTCAATGGCGAACCTTTCTTAATGCTCAATATTTTAGAGCGAAAATTTATTTTATTTAGCATTGTATTCGGTCCGCAAGACTTTTTCTTGTTAGGACTAACCATGATTACATTCATGGTATTTATTATTTTGTTTACGGTTGTTTTTGGAAGACTCTTCTGTGGTTGGGCGTGCCCTCAAACCATTTTCATGGAAATGGTATTTAGAAAAATTGAATATTTCATTGAAGGTGATGCGAACAAGCAAATTGCTTTAAACAAAGCGCCTTGGACGCTCGAGAAAATATTTAAAAAGTCTATCAAGCATTTTATTTTTTATGTCTTGTCTTTTATAATCGCCAATATTTTCCTGTCTTACATCATCAGCACCGACGAGTTATATCGATTAATTAGCGAACCAGTTGCAATGCACAAAGGAGATTTAGCGGCATTGATTCTTTTTACTTATGTTTTTTATTGGGTATTTGCATTTTTTAGAGAGCAAGTTTGTACGGTTGTTTGTCCTTACGGAAGATTGCAAGGAGTATTGCTAGATAAGCAATCAATAGTAGTTGCATACGATTACAAAAGAGGAGAACCCCGCGGAAAAATAAGAAAAGGAGAAGAAAGAAAAATTGGTGATTGCATCGATTGTCATCAGTGTGTAGCAGTTTGCCCAACAGGTATTGATATTCGAAATGGTACACAACTAGAATGCGTAAATTGTACAGCTTGCATAGATGTATGTAATGAAATTATGGACCATGTTGGCTTGCCTCAAAACCTCATTAAATATTCATCAGAAAAAGGCATTGCCGAAGGAACAAAACTTAAATTAAATGCCAGGATTATTGGATATTCTGCCGTATTATTAATTTTAATTTCGGCATTAACCTTTGCATTGCTAAGTAGAAGCGATACAGAGACAACTGTTTTAAGAACTCCTGGAATGTTGTATCAAGAAAACAAAGACGGAACCATAAGTAATTTATATAACTTTAAAGTCAACAATAAAACCCATAGGGAATTGAAGATCCAATTTAAAGTTATGGAAGCCGATGCCAAAATTAAATTGATTGGAGATGGTAAAGTTATTTGTAAAAGTGAAGACGCTGCTGTGGGAACTATGTTTATTTACATCGAACAAAAAAATATTGCTAAACGCAGCACTAAATTAAAAATAGGAATTTATGAAGGCGATAAATTATTGGAAACTACAAAGACTAGCTTCCTTGCGCCAGTAAACTAGAACACATGAATTGGGGAAATCGTATTTTATTACTTTATTTAGCATTTGTAGCCCTCATCATCACATTAGTGGTCGTAAGTGTTAGGCAAAACATAGATTTGGTTGCACCAGATTATTATGCTAAAGAATTGAATTTCGAAACAGATATTCAAAAAATGAAAAATGAAGCTGCTTTGGTTGAGAAGCCTAAAGTTTCATTAATAGATGGAAATATTAAGATTGTTTTTCCTTCGATTTTTTCAAATAAAAACATCACCGGAAAACTGCTTGTTTATAAGCCCTCTGATGCCAAATCTGATTATACACAAACGATAGATTTAGCCAATGGTGTAATCAACCTTCCAATTAAAGAATTTAGCGCGGGTATGCGAAAAGTAAAAATTGATTGGACAGTAGATAGTATTTCTTATTTGACAGAAGCCGTAGTTGTAATCCCTTAAATTCTTATGCACTTAACCGCAGCATTTTTATTAGGTTTCTTGGGCAGCTTTCATTGTGTAGGTATGTGTGGCCCAATACTCATGTCTTTGCCGCAAAATAAAGAAAATAGTAGCACAAGATTTTTGAAACAACTTTTATATCATAGCGGTAGAATAACTGTTTATTTTATTTTTGGGTTATTAGTAGGTTTACTAGGCAAAGGATTTTTAATGATTCAAATTCAGCAAGCCATGTCAATTGGTTTTGGAATTATTTTATTATTAGTAACCTTATTCCCATATGTACTTCCTAATAAAATTAAATCTTTTACCTTTTTTAAATTTACTTGGTTTAGAAATATCTTCACACAATTAATCAATAGTAAAAAAACGATTGCTATTTATTTTCTTGGTTTCTTAAATGGATTACTTCCTTGCGGATTTGTTTATGTGGCTTTAGCTGCAGCTGCCGTTACTACAAGCCCATTGAGTGCAGCCTGGTTTATGGTTTTCTTTGGTATGGGCACAGCTCCGGCCTTAATTATCTTAACAATGTTGGGGGCTATTGTTCAAGTTTCACTTCGAAATAAGCTCCGTAAAGTTTTGCCAGTTATTACCATCCTAGTTGCACTATTGTTAATCTTAAGAGGCTTAAACTTGGGCATTCCAATGTTGAGCCCTAAAATTAGCCATCAACATGCAAGCCCTGCATTGGATTGTTGTCACCGACCTTAAAATCTATCAATTTTCGTTTTTTTCGCTATTTCTTTCTTAATTTGGCCTAAAATTTAAGAATATGAAATACGATGTAGTTGTGATTGGGTCTGGCCCAGGTGGATACGTTGCTGCAATTAGAGCAGCTCAATTAGGCTTAAAAACCGCAATCATTGAAAAATATGCAACCCTAGGGGGCACTTGTTTAAATGTTGGCTGTATTCCATCTAAAGCATTATTAGATTCTTCTGAGCATTATCATAATGCGGCACATACATTTAAAACACATGGCATCGAATTATCAAATCTAAAAGCGAATTTATCGCAAATGATTAATCGTAAAAACGAAGTGGTAAAACAAAATACCGACGGGATTAATTATTTGATGAAAAAAAATAAGATTGACACGTTTCAAGGTCACGCTAGTTTTGTAAACAAAAACACCATTTTAATTGATGGCCCAAAAAAGGCTACCATTGAAACAGAAAAAGTAATCATCGCTACTGGTTCTAAGCCTAGCTCATTGCCATTTATTGCAGTTGATAAAAAAAGAATTTTAACTTCAACAGAAGCATTAAATTTAAAAGAAATTCCTAAAAATTTAATATTAATTGGCGGTGGTGTAATTGGTTTAGAATTGGGGTCAGTTTACGCAAGACTAGGCGCAAAGGTTACTGTAGTTGAGTTTGCCGATGGCATCATACCAACAATGGATAAAGCATTAGGTAAAGAACTTCAAAAGTCTTTAAAGAAAATTGGCTTTGAATTTTTATTAAGTCATCAAGTAAAAAAAGTATCAAGCACTTCAAAAGAAGTAGTTGTTGAAGCAACAGATGCGGCAGGCAAAACCATTTCTGTAATAGGAGACTATTGCATTGTTGCTGTAGGAAGAACTGCTTACACCGAAGGATTAGGTTTAGAAAAAATCGGAATTACATTAGAAGAGCGTGGTAAAAAAATTCCAGTAAATGATCATTTAGAAACAATAGTGCCAGGCGTTTTTGCAATTGGTGATGTAGTGAAAGGCGCAATGCTTGCGCATAAGGCAGAAGAAGAAGGCGTTTATGTTGCGGAATTAATTGCTGGCCAAAAGCCACATATCAATTATAATTTAATACCAGGTGTAGTTTATACTTGGCCAGAAGTTGCAGCGGTTGGTCAAACTGAAGAGCAATTGAAAGCCGCTGGTGTTGCATTCAAAACAGGCTCATTCCCTTTCCTTGCAAGTGGTAGGGCACGTGCCAGCATGGATACAGATGGTTTTGTGAAAGTTATTGTAGATGCTAAATCTGATGAGATTTTAGGCGTTCACATGATTGGTCCAAGAGTTGCAGACATGATTGCAGAAGCGGTTGTGGCGATGGAATTCAGAGCCAGTGCAGAAGACATTGCAAGAATGAGTCATGCGCATCCAACCTATACAGAAGTATTTAAAGAAGCTTGCTTAGCTGCAACTGGAAATAGGGCTTTACATATTTAATAAAGGAAATGCAAATTCAAACAAATGTTTCGCTTTTACCATTTAATACATTTAGAATAAATGTAAGTGCGAAATATTTTGTTGAAGTTAAAAGCATTGTTGAGTTACAAGAAGTTTTAGCCTCTGATATTTGTAAGGAAAACAAAATATTTGTGTTAGGCGGCGGAAGCAATTTATTGCTCACAAAAGATTTCGACGGCTTAGTAATAAGGCTAGGAATAAAAGGAATAACTGTCTGTGAGCAAGACGGAGAAGTGTTTGTAGAGGGTGGTGCAGCAGAAGTATGGAACGATTTTGTTTCTTATTGTGTAGAAAAAGACTTTGCCGGTTTAGAAAACTTAACTTTAATTCCGGGAACAGTAGGTGCAGCACCAGTGCAAAATATTGGCGCATATGGCGTAGAAATTAAAGACACATTCCATTCTTTATTAGCAGTAGAAATAAAAACAGGAGCGTTAAAATCATTTAGTTTAGCGGAATGTAATTTTGAATACCGCGATAGTGTTTTTAAAACCGCTTTAAAAAATCAGTATATAATTGTATCGGTAGTTTTTAAATTACAGAAAAATGCGGAGTTAAAATTAACTTATGGAGCCATCCAAGAAGAGTTGAAAAACAGAGGCATTGCAAAACCTACAATAAAAGAGGTAAGTGAAGTTGTGGCTAGCATTCGTGTGGCAAAACTCCCTGACCCAAGTACTATTGGCAATTCGGGTTCATTCTTTAAAAACCCAGTGATCAGCAAAGACACTTTTCAGCAATTAATTATTGCGTTTCCTAATATGGTTAATTTTACGATGCCAAATGACACCTATAAGTTAGCAGCCGGTTGGTTAATTGAGCAATGTGGCTGGAAAGGAAAGCAAATTGGCAATGCTGGAACTTGGAAAAACCAAGCATTGGTATTGGTGAATTGTGGTGGAGCAAGTGGTCAAGAAATTTTTGATTTCTCTTCGCTCATTATTCAATCTGTAAAAGAAAAGTTTGGCGTTACACTCGAACGCGAAGTCAATATCCTATAATTTTGGACAAAAAAAAGCCCCGCATAAAGCAGGGCTGGAATAAAGTCTTTTCGTATATTAAGCTAACTTAACGTCTACTGCATTTAAACCTTTTTTTCCTTCTTTCAGTTCGAAAGTTACTTCGTCATTTTCTCTGATCTCATCGATCAAACCAGAAACGTGTACAAAGTACTCTTTTCCTGTTCCTTCTTCTTTAATAAATCCGAACCCTTTTGAGTCGTTGAAGAATTTTACTGTTCCGTTATTCATGATATTTTTAATAAAAATTTAATGTCACAAAGATACCATAATTATATTAGAAATGCGTTTTATTTTGCGCTAACAAGAATAAAGCCTACAAAACTATGTTTAAATAGCATTGTAGGCTGTTAATATATTTATAGAAATCGTGTTTTTTAAGCAAAAATCGAATCTTCTTCGCTTATTGACTTATTTATATTTCTTTCATATGGTTTAAGATTAGCTTTTAATAGCTTTCTTGCCACATGAATTCTGGTTTTTACTGTTCCGATTGGAATATTCAAATAATCTGCTATTTCGTGGTATTTATAGCCTTCAAAATACATGTTGAATGGGATTTTATAATCGTCAGTCAAGTGGTTTAACGCCCTTTGAATATCTTGCATGATGAACTTTCCAGTTGCATCATTTGCCGTAGAGCTGAAATATAAATTAGCAGAACTAATTTCATCAGACTGAGTCACCAAAGTATTGATTTTAGTGATTCTGCGGTAGTTATTAATGAAGGTGTTTTTCATGATGGTATATAACCATCCTTTCAAATTAGTACCATCAGCAAATTTATTGTAATAGGTAATCGCTTTCAATAGCGTGTCCTGAACCAAGTCGTCCGCATCATCTGCGTCATGCGTAAAATGATAGGCATATGTTCTAAGAGAACTACTTTGTTTAATCACTAAAGAATCAAATTCTTGTTTGGTCATGATGTTTGTTTTGCTAAACAAATGTAAGCATGCTTTTAGTCAATCCCAAGTTTTGTTTAACTTTTATTTAAAATAAATTAAACATCGTGTTTAAACATGTATTAATGTTGTTTTAGGGCATTCCTGAATGCTTTTTATTTCCTAAAACTTTTTTTACTAAGCTTGATCGAGGTATTTTAAGGTCTCTTTAGCAGCAACTTGACCAGAAATGATGCTCGGAGGAACCCCTGGGCCAGGTACTGTAAGCTGCCCTGTATAAAAAAGATTCTTCAACTTAGTAGAACGCATCTTTGGTTTTAAAAATGCTGTTTGTAATAACGTATTCGCTAACCCGTATGCATTCCCTTTGTGCGAATGATAATCTTTTACGAAATCATTCATTGCATAACTTCTTTTAAATAAAATACTGTCAGCAATTTTTTCGCCTGTTATTTTTTCAAAACGATCTACCATCATTTGAAAATATTTTTCACGCATTGCATCTGAGTCCTCTAGACCAGGGGCTAATGGGATTAAGAAAAATAAATTCTCTCCGTTTTCAGGTGCGCAATTTGGATCAGAAATAGAAGCGACACTTGCATAAAATAAAGGCTTCTTTGGCCAACTTGGTTTAGTATATATTTCATATGCATGCTCATCAAAAGGTGCATCGAAAAATAAATTATGATGGATTACATTTTTTAATTTTTTATTCAATCCAATATAAAAGAGTAAACTAGAAGGGGAGAATGTTTTTTTGTCCCAATATTCAGCAGTATAGTTGGCGTCTTTTTTGTCTAATAATTTTAAGTCGGTGTGGGCATAATCAGCGCCCGAAACTACAGCATCTACAATATATTCCGCTTTATTACTGATTACTTTTGTCGCCTTATTTTTATTTGTTTCAATATGTATAATTTCTTCATTCAAGTGAATAATTACACCTTGTTCTGTTGCAACTTGAGTCATTGCTTTTACAATTTCATGCATGCCACCTTTTGGGAACCAAGTACCTAAAACTAAATCCGCATAGTTCATTAAACTATAAAGTCCGGGCGTATTTTGTGGAGTTGCCCCTAAAAATAAAACCGGAAATTCTAGTAATTGAATTAGTTTTTCATTTTTGAAAAGTGCGCGAACCTCGTTGCTAACCGAACCAAATAAATTAATATTGAAAATCGATTTTAAAATTCTGATGTCGAAAAATTCAGTAATGGAATCCGAAGGCTTCCAAACGAAATCGTTCATTCCTGTTTTATATTTGTAGGCTGCAACGCTTAAAAATTTTTCTAATTTCTCACCACTCCCTATTTCTATACTTTCAAATAAATCTAATAATGATTGAAAGTTTGCGGGAACATCTAGCGCATCATTTTCTCCAAAATAGATTCTATAAGAAGGGTCTAATCGCTTTAAATCGTAAAAATCAGCTGTATTCTTGCCAAATTCTTTAAAAAAATTATCAAAGACTTCAGGCATCCAATACCAACTTGGTCCCATATCAAAGGTGAAGCCTTCCTTTTTCCAAATTCTTGCTCGTCCACCAGTTTGATCATTTTTTTCAATTAAATGCACCTCGTGACCCGCTTGCGCTAGTTTTGCAGCAGCAGCCAATCCGGCAAATCCTGCGCCAATTACTACAATCTTTTTCGAATTTTTCATTTATAAATGGCTTAATATCGTGTCGTTACGAATTTCTACAAAATTATACTATTTTTAATTCCTTATAAAAGAAACCAAAATATCTTTTTTCTGTTTTCTTTATTTGATAATAATATGATGGAGCTATATAATACTACTTGTTTTGAATGTAGCAAATTAATCACACATCGATACAGTACTTCTTTTAGTTTAGGCATTAAGGCTTTTGCTGAACCCATGCGTGACCCAATTTATGCTATATATGGCTTTGTTAGATATGCCGATGAGATAGTAGATACTTTTCATGGTTATGATAAAGAAAGATTAATTGCGGATTTTAAAAGCCAGACTTTCACCGCAATTCAAGATCAAATTAGTCTAAATCCTGTAGTACATTGTTTTCAAGCAGTTGTTAATCGCTATCAAATTCCTAAAGAATTAATTGATGCCTTTTTTGTAAGCATGGAAATGGATTTAACTGAACAGGTTTATGATCAGTCGGCTTATGAAAAATATATATATGGTTCTGCAGAAGTAATTGGACTAATGTGCCTCATGGTATTTTGCAAAGGTGATAAAATTCAATATAGTGCGCTTAAACCTGCGGCTTGTAAATTAGGTGCTGCTTTTCAGAAAATTAATTTTTTGAGAGATATTAAATCCGACTTTGAAGAGCGCGGCAGAACTTATTTTCCAAATATAGACTTCTTGAATTTCAACAATCAAGATAAAATAAACATCGAGCAAGACATTCAAGCTGATTTTGATGAAGGATTTAAAGGCATCATGTTATTGCCAAATTCAAGTAGGCTAGGGGTTTATATTGCATATCAATATTACATTGCATTGTTTGAAAAGATTAAAAAGCTAGACGCAACTGTAATTGCTACTCAAAGAATTAGGGTTTCAGATACTCATAAATTTGGTTTGCTTCTTAGTTCGGTTGTTAAAAACAAATTTAACTTTCTTGCTAATTCATAATGAGAAAAGGAATATTGTTGATATTAATGATGGCTATGTTTTCCATTTCTATGGCAAATGGGAATATAGAATTAGCTAGAAAAGAATTTAAGAATGCCGTTTACAACGATAAGTTGACAAATCAGTTATGCGAGGTTTTAATTAGCAGTAAGCAGCAAGATGCGCTTACACAAGCTTACATCGCTTATTTTACTGCTTTAAAGGCAAAGCACGTAAGTAATCCATATGCAAAAATTGAATATGTTCGCAACTTTGACCGAACAATAAAAAAGGCAATTGAACTTGCACCTGATAACTTAGAAATCAGGTTTCTTCGTTTCTCTGTTCAAGATAATATACCTTTATATTTAGGGTTCAGTAAGGAGTTAGATATTGATAAAAAAATAATTGTTCAGCAATTACAAAAGAACATTACAGGAGTTTCAGGCTCATTTAAGCAGGATATGAAAACTGTCTTGTTGAATTCAAAAT
>JBDKFN010000011.1:0-40051 GCA_039798705.1 Bacteroidota bacterium | reverse complement strand
GGTATTTATAAAAAACTATTTTGGTTAATATTTATTCCGTTAATGCTTACGGTTTGTTATACGATAGCAAGACATGCTTTGAAGTCTTTTGGCTTCGATGAAATTAATATTGCGGCAAGACCTTTTTATGCAAACCATGTAATTTATGCCTGCACTTTAGGCCTAATGTTGCCATTTGTTGTAATGGCAATTGGCTGGTATAAACAAAAAACTTTTTTATTAACTTTACTCATAGGAAGTGTTTTCTTGTTATTATTTGCCATAGTTACTTCCTATACTAGAACTACCTGGCTGTCTATCATTGCGGCGGCTGGCTCATTAATTGTTTTTCGTAGCAATTATTTAAAACATGCATTAGTTGTTGGCATTATTTGCACAGTTGGGTTTTGTTATTATTTAGTTGATCAAAACCGTTACATGAAATATGCGCCAGATTTTCAAAGAACCGTATTCAATCATGAGAATTTTAGCAAACACATGTCTGCAACAATGGAAATGAAAGATGTTTCTGGCATGGAGCGAGTATATAGATGGGTTGCGGCTATTCATTTAATTGAACATAATTTTTGGTTGGGAACAGGTACCAATACTTTTTATCCGACTTATAAAATTTATGCAAACCCCGCTTTCATTACCAATGTAAGCGACAACCCCGAACATGCCAGCACCCATAATTATTTCTTATTAACTTTCTGCGAACAAGGCGTATTTGGTTTTATTTTATTTACAGTACTATACTTGTATGCTATGGTTCGCTGTCATTTTATTTATCGAATGAGCAAAATCAATGTTGATAGAAATATTGCTACGGCTTGTTTTCTAGCGCTTGTAATATTTTTAGTTCACCTAGCACTAGGTGATATGGTAGAAGTTGATAAAAATGGCGGTATCTTTTGGTTATGTATCGCTTTTATTATTTCACTCGATACTAAAACTAAAAAATCTATTCAGGCTTAGACCGAAACGTTATTGCCTTTAGTTTCAAAAGCATCACGCAATCCAGAAGAAAAAATATTAAATGCAAATACCAAAAGCATAATTGCAAAGCCTGGAATTATTGCCAAGTAAGCCGCATCGATAATGATATATCCGTAATGCTCTTTTACCATTCCTCCCCATGTTGGCATTGGCGGCTGCGCTCCAAATCCTAAAAAACTCAAACCTGCTTCTAATAAAATTGCAGATGCAAAATTAGCAGCAGCAATTACTAGCAAAGGCCCCATGATATTAGGTAAAATATGTCTATAAATAATTCTAAAACTGCCGAAGCCCATTGCCCTTGCTGCTTCTACATATTCTAATTCCCTTACACTTAAAATTTGACCTCTAACCAACCTCGCTACTTCAACCCACATACTTAATCCAATAGCGATGAATACTTGCCAGAAACCTTTTCCTAAAGCAAAAGAAATTGCGATCACTAATAATAAAGTTGGCAATGACCAAATCACATTAATTAACCAACTAATTAATTCATCTACATAACCCCTATAAAACCCAGCCATTGCGCCTAAGGCAAGCCCTATCAATAAAGAAATGACTACCGATACCAATCCAACAGACAAAGAAACCCTGCTTCCTAAAATAATTCTACTGAACATATCTCTGCCGTAACGGTCTGTTCCGAAAATATAAGTGCGGGTAAAAATTTGTTTGCTTTTTAATTGCGCTATTAATGCAGCTGAACTCACATTTATTTGTCGACCATCTATTGTAGTTAATTTAAATGAATGGTTTTCGTATTGCACCTCGCTTGCATCTGCCAATGGATAAACAATTGAAGCCAAATTATAGGTAACTGGTTTTGTTTGATCAAATGGAATTACCTGTATACTTGAGTCGTTGAATTGGTAAGATTGAATTGGAATGTATTGAAAAGCAGACTCTTCTCCATTTGCCAAATGGGACCAAAATGAACTTGGCTCCACTATTTTATTTTTGGTAATTGCTAAAAACAGAACTTTAGAAAATGGTTTTTTGATACTTAATTCTAAGTGCATTTCATTGGCCATTGGCGAATGGTCTGGAACAATCAAATAGCCTAACAAGGCCATTATAAAAGTAAGTGCGATGAAACAAAATCCAGCAATAGCCAATTTATTCTTCAATAGCCTTGCGAATATTCTTGCTGAAGGTGTTTGATTTTTTGATTCCATATTAATTTACAGTTCTTCCCTTCCACTTGTAAGCCCCACCAATATTAGCAATTATACCAATTATTAATATATAAATCATATAAAAAAACTCAACGAATGGAAGCAAAAGAATTAATTTTCGCTTGTTAAAAAACCGTAAACTCTGGTAAATTAACGAACCATCTAATACTAATTTAACTCCGCTCATAAGCAAAAACACCAAAGGTTTAGTGCTTGAGAAACAGACTAGCCCTAATTGAACAAATAACATTAAGTTAAATAAGTAAATCGTGCTTACCAATACAACCATTCTTTTATCTGCGTACTTTACACTTTTAGACGCCCAACGTTTTCGTTGTTGAAAAAATCCGCTTAAGCTTGCTTTTGCTTCTGTATATACAATGGCACGTTCGTCTTTTAAAAACCTTAGCCCGTTTGGATAATGTCTGAAAATTTTATGCAATAATAATTCATCGTCGCCAGAAGCCACATCATCAATGCCTTTAAAACCGCCCACTTCGTGGAACACACTTCTGGAATAAGCAAGATTTGCGCCGTTACAAGTATTTGGAAATTTATTTTGAATGCATGCAGCACCTGCAGCTATGAGTAATTCAAACTCGACAGTCTGCATTTTTTCTGCCATGTTTCTTTCCTGATGATAGGCAACTGGTGCAGAAATTAGTTGACAATTCTCTTGTTCATACAAACTTACAATGCTTGAAATCCAATCTGGCCCCATAGTACAATCACCATCTGTAGTAATAATTAATTCAGAATCGCAATATGCTATGGCTGTGCTAATGGCTTTTTTCTTATATGAATTGATGGGCTTTTCTAAGGCCAAATTGATGATTTGTAAATTTTGCAATTCTAGCGAAGCTGCAATGGAAACAGTTTGGTCGGTTGAATGGTCGTCTATTAAAATAATTTTAAAAAGCGAGATTGGATAATGCTGTGCTTGTAAACTTTTTAAAAGCGTGGCAATGTGTTTAGCTTCATTCCTTACAGGAATCAATACGGTAACTGTTGTTTTGAAATTTTTCTGCATTTGCACACCAGTTTTTAAAGCCAACCATCCTTTCAGAAAAAAAAGAATGATTGCTGAATAACAAAGCAGCAGCAATACAGAAAGTATATTAAGAATGAACACGAATGAATTTTGCTTTAATTATAAAATAGGTTCCAAGTAGTGAGGGAAAGATAACATTTAAGCACCATATTGAAAACGCAGCTGCTAAAACACCCAATGTTCCTAAACCTAAATGCGTAAGAAAAAAAACAGCAACACCAGATCTTACGCCCAGTTCTGTAATAGCAAAACCAGGCAAGATAGACTGCGTAAAAAATATCAATGCAATCATCATATAAGTTGAAGGGATAGCGATTTCTGGTATGAAAAAATAAAGTAAAAGCAAATATTGCGATGAAAAAACTAAATAACGAAACGCAGACCAGGCAAGTATTTTAGCTAAATCTATATTTTTAAATTTGGTAAAAACCGATAGCGTATTGCTGTGTTTTTTTAACCACCCCAATGATTCTATATAATAACTAATCCTACCAATGTTTAAGAATAAATAAAATATGGCAACAATTAAAAATAAGATAAAATATAAAATTATATAATTAATTAAGGGGTCTTTGCTAACATACTGCGGCGCATAAAACACGAATGCAATAAAGCCCGCCAATAGTGTAATTACCATTTGGCCTATGGAAGAAATAAAATTCACTAATACGCCTTTTATCCTGTTGTCTTCTTTTAAATATAAAATTCGACCGCCATAATCGCCAATGTTATTTGGTGTAAAAATACCAATGCTCATACCTGCAAGCACCGATGCAATCGCACGCTTAAGAGACATTTGCTCTAGCTTAGCTGCTGCAAAGCGCCATTTGCTTGCCTCTAACAAAATATTTACTGGCATCAACAAAACTACAATGAACAATAAATACAACTGTTTGCCAGATTGAATTTGCGCAGTTATTTGCTGAAAATTTTGCATCGCATTACGGTGCATTAATTCCAAAACAATATAGCCTATTGTTAATAGCAGAATGCTAATTTTCAATAGGTTTACTAAAAGCTTCTTGTATCTTTGTATGAATAGTTTCACTATTACAAAATAACGAAATTAATTAGCAATTGAGAGATCAAATTATTTTAGGTGTTGACCCGGGTACTGCTGTTACTGGATATGGGATTATCCAAGTAAGCGGATCTGCTATGACATTGATCAAACATGGCGTAATTGAAACAGGCAAGGGCGACGATCACCCCATGAAATTAAAAGTTATTTTCGAAGGCATACTTGCAATCATCGACGAGTACCATCCAGATGAACTAGCTGTTGAAGCCCCATTCTTCGGAAAGAATGTGCAATCTATGCTGAAACTTGGCAGGGCCCAAGGTGTATCTATGGCCGCCGCATTGTATCGCAATATTCCCATTACTGAATATTCACCAAAAAAAATCAAGCAATCAATTACAGGAAATGGAAATGCTTCAAAAGAGCAAGTTGCCGCTATGTTACAGCAATTGTTGAAGTTTAAAAACGATTCGTTGTTTTTAGACGCTACAGACGGATTAGCTGCAGCAGTATGTCATTATTTGCAAAATAATATTGGAGGCAAGACAAGCGATAAAAAGCACACTGGGTGGAAAGCATTTCTAGCAGATAACCCTAGCAAATTACACCAAAGTAAATCGGGCACTAAATCGAAATAGCAGCGGAAATTTCTTTCACTAAACTTTCATACTCTTCCTTCGAAAAGCTAAGTCTAGGATTGGTGAAATTCATGTCTTGTATATTGTTCATTGGAATTAAATGAACATGTGCGTGAGGAACCTCTAATCCAATAACAGCTACACCGACTTTCTTGCAAGGAACAACCTTCTTCAAACCAATCGCCACTTTTTTTGCAAAGCACATTAAGTCTGCGTATTCCTGATCAGACAGGTCAAAGATGTAATCTGTTGCATGCTTTGGAATGCATAGAACATGCCCTTTTGCAACTGGCAAAATATCTAAGAAGGCTAAAAACTGATCGGTCTCTGCTACTTTATATGCCGGTATTTCACCAGCTATTATTTTTGAAAAAATCGAACCCATGGTTATCTTGAAATTTCTATTATTTCAAAATCTACATTTCCGCTTGGTACAGTAATTGTAACTTTATCGCCTACAGATTTGCCCAATAAGCCTTGCGCAATCGGAGACTTAATAGAAATTTTTCCAGACTTCAAATCAGCTTCTTTTTCAGCAACCAATTGATAGGTCATCTCGGCGCCATTTTTCACATTTTTAATTTTAACTTTTGACAACGCTAACACTTTTGACGAATCTAATTTCGATTCATCAATTACCCTAGCACTCCCTAAAACTTGCTCAAGTTTTGAAATTTTTAATTCCAATAAACCCTGTGCTTCTTTTGCAGCATCGTATTCAGCGTTTTCAGATAAGTCGCCTTTATCTCTTGCCTCTGCAATTTGCTTAGAAATATTTACACGCTCTACCGCTTTTAAATGCGCTACTTCTTCCTTAAGTTTCTCTAATCCTTCTTGTGTAAAATAAGTTACCTCTGCCATAATTAAAATATTGTATTGATAATTTTTTGAAGCTGATAAAAATAAAAGAAGACCGTATCGAGATACGGCCTTCCTTTTAAAAAAAATAAATTAAATAATTATAAAGTAATGCGTGCAGCAATTGCATGCGTTCCATCATAAACATGTGTTACTCTGTATGAGTAATCAATTGCAAATGTAGAACCTTTATCGTTTAAAGGCAATTCAATGGTGCTACCAAAAGTCAATCCATTGTATACACTTGGTGACAATGAAGCGTCAGAAACATTTTTCTCGCTATTGTAACCACCTCTAAACATTAAATAGTTTTTGTAGCTATACTCTAATCCTAAACCAATTAAATCATTTGAGAAAGAGTTAGAAGTAAAGTTGAACATTGGCGTTAAACGATGATCTTTTTG
The DNA here is from genome assembly GCA_039798705.1 of Bacteroidota bacterium. Lineage (GTDB taxonomy): Bacteria > Bacteroidota > Bacteroidia > Sphingobacteriales > Sphingobacteriaceae > CAIKLP01. Next base: position 33,923 of record JBDKFN010000011.1, on the reverse strand, counting down.
AAAATACAAATCATATGATAAACCCATATTTAACAGAGATGGGATTTGATATGCTTGTGATTTACGATAACCTTCCACTGCAAATGGTAATGTTGGGTCTGTAAAAGTAGCCATCATACCATCGCCATGCATTACCATGTCAGGACCAATATTACGCAAAGCAATACCGAACTTTAACTCTTCGTTATCACCACCTGTGTATTGAATACCTGCATCTAAGGCGAAGCCTTGAGCATTTAAATCAGCAATTGATTGCTGAATACCTCTTACCAAAATACCTCCGTGAATACTGTTAGAGAATTCTTTTGAGTAAGCCAATGCAAAGTTTACCAATTTAGGAGAAAACTTGCCAATATTGCCCTCTGGTCTGTCGTTAGTTGTTACATCAATATCACCGAAGTCCATTGACATAATGCTAATGCCTAACACCCCAGACGTTCCAACTTTTTGACTCAATCCAAATGCGCTGATATTTACATCAGAACCTTTTAACCAAGTAGTTCTTGAAAAAACAACTTCTGTGTTTTTGGTATAAGCCAAACCACCTACGTTTACATTCATTGCTTCAACACCTTTTGCCATTGCAGTATTGATACCGCCGAAGCCTGCACTACGTGCCCAAGGGTTGATTAACAATTCTGTTGCACCACCAGTACCTGCGCGCTCGCCATTACCTGCAATTAATATTGCAGGTAATAAAGCGCCTAATAATGTAGTACTTGCTATTTTAAAAATATTTTTCATATCTGATTTTTAATTCGTTCAACAATTAGAAGTTTGTAAAATCAACAGGTCTCATTACACCTAACCATTTTAGCGTTTTCTCGCCAATACCAGGGCAATCAATATGTACAATGTATACTCCTGTTGCAATTGGAATTCTATTTGAATTTCTTAAATCCCATTCGATATGCGTGGTAGCTGCATCAGATTTTGTCAATCTGCGCACAAGCATTCCATTTGAAGTATAAATTGAAACAGTTGCTTTTGCAGGTAAATTAGTAAATCTAATTCTGTTGCTATTTCTATCTGGTTCGTATGTTGAATAAGCGTAGTAAGGATTTGGCACAACATTGATTAATGCTAATGCATTCTTATTGTCTTCTGCTTCATTGCTAAACGCAGATCTTACTGTGTTTTGTGTATTGAACTTATAAACTGGAACACCATCATCTGTTGACTCTGTTGCAAATTTCACGAATGGTTTAGATACGCGTAATCTCACTCTTGCATCAGTAGATAGTAATTGTTTACCAGGAGTTAACACAGGAACAGTAACCCAATCAACCATATAGTATGCAGCTTTTTGATCTGCATAATTTGGATTGTTGAAATCAGTTCCGTTTTTACTTAACAAGTTCCATAATTGATTACAACCATCATAAGGACGACGAGTAACATAGATATTATGACGGCCACCACGATCTAAGAATTTAGTATTAGAAGTAGGATTCCATTTCATATCTGCGCCATTTTCTTCTACTAATGCAGATGCTTCTGCGAAGAAAATATTTACGCGTTCTCCATTTTCTAGATTGATAGCATAGCCAGGGAATTTACTTTTACCAATTCCGTAACCTATGTTATCTTGTCTAAGATTCATTCTCTTTTCATTGTTTTTAGTAGGTTCAATTGTAGTACCAACAGATGATTCAACTACGATACACTCAGACCATTTTGTGGTATCACTTGTAAATACGATATCGTAACTTCCGATTGAATCGAATTTATAGGCAGTACCTTTTGTTACTTGGTCAAACAATGGACTGGTTTTTTTCAAGTCAGTTGAAGTAGGGTTTCTTAATAATTTATAAGGTGCCCAAGTTCCATTCAACACATTGCTATAAACTTCGTCAGGGTCAACAGTTGCATTGTTTTCAATCCACCCAGAGATTGCAGGAGTTGCATTACTTGTTAAGCCGCTGAAACCAGACAACCAGTTTTTAGACTTATCTGTAAATGCAATTGATGCCTCTAAGAAGTTATTGTTGTTTTCAAGTGCAGTTGCTGTACCTGGTGAACTTAAGGTATTGTTTACTTTAATTGAGAAGCCAAGCGGTTTAGCATTGATTAAACGAAGTTGACCATTTGATCCTCTTTCGTAAGTACGAACTTGCGCAGCTTGCTCATTTTCATTTAAAGTAGTTAAAGCATTATAGGTAGTATCAGACATCATTAAAGTGTCATTGGTATCGTCATTTAACAATACATAACTTTTCATGTCTGCGGTAAACTCTAAACGGTAATTTGCTTTTTCTAAAATAGTAGGATTGTAAACGTTAATAGTTACAGGTCCTTTACTTACAGCATATTTAGCTTTTGCTTTAGTTGCTCCTTTTAATACACCCGAAACAATTTCTGCTTCAGATGTTGGATCTAAATCTAAAACTGCACCACCGTTACCAGCACCAGCAATTCTGGTTACCGCTAATCCGTCGTCTGCAACACCATTAATTTTACCGTTTAATACTTGGCGATTAGGAATTACTTTTACCACTTTTGTACTGGTTCTAGATGGTAAGTATTTAGTAAATACTGCAGAATCTGCAACCGCATATGGTATACAAATAAAGTAGTAATCATTCCCATTGATAAATTTACCATCGTAGCTAGTAGAGAACTGATCTGTGGTTACTTCAAATACGTGAGAAACGCCTTTGTTTTCTCCATCAATTTCAATTTTAGCTTGAACGTTTTGTGTGTTTGCATCAAATGATTTATTGATTACTCTTGATACTTTATCTTTAATATCTACTTGTAAAATTTCAACTGCTTTAGAAATATCATTTAAGTTACTTACTGAAACTGTTTGGTCTTTTACTTGGTAAATTCTATAACCTTGGAATTTGTAATTATATAATTTCAAATCTTCGTTATCTAATTCCCTTGCATTGTATCTTTCACATTTTGTAGTACCCTCTAACATGATTTTAATTTTCTTGTCGCCTGGTACAACTACCATATTTACTGGGTCTGGACCATTTGCCAATTTAAATGCATTGTCAAATAATACTTGTGCTTTATCGTCACCAATTAATGCAGCAGTAACTGATGCTTTGTTATCGCCTTTATCAGCACGACCCCAAACAGCACCAATGATTACTTCATTCACTGCGCCTGGTTGTAATGTAAACGGACCTGAAGATTGAACCATACGTCTATCACCTGGAGTACTCGTTTCGTCCCATGGTGCACGACCATCTGGATCTGTTGAGCCAGGGAAAGCATATAAACAAGTATCTGTACCACCACGACCTGTTGCTTGACCATAAGTTAATGGTTGTCCATCTGCCCAATAACCTCTTAAGTAACGGTATAATTGTACCGCATTAGAAGGGTCAGAATTAATACCTGCTTGACCTTGGTTAGTAAAGAACATAAATGTTGACATTGGTAGTTCATTTCCATTTTCATCTTTAGGACCACGGAAATAATCAATACCAAAACATGGAGGTGTAGCACCATATCCAGGAGAACTTCCATCCGCGTCATCATTGTCTGCATTATAAGTATAGCCGAAACTTCTTCTTTTTGGAGGAAGTGGACCTGAAGGACCATCGCTATCTACTAAGGCCATGTTACATCCTACAAAGTCATCATCTGCACCACCTAAATCTGAATCGGTAAATACACCGAAATAAGTTTTAAATAATGGAGTGCTTGAACGGTTGTAAACAGAATACTTATAGAAAGTCATGTTATTTAATTCATTCGAAGTTTTGAATGCAAAAGCCAATGCATGTACTTCTAATCCAATTGGCTCCCCACCTGGATAAGCAGTATGCACACCACCTTTATCATTGTAAACCCACCAAATCATTTGATCTGGTTTTGCACCTAATTCATTAGGATCTAACGTTGGATAGTCACCACTTGCAGTATTGTAAATACCATCACCGTCTGCATCAAAGAATGGCGCCATAAATTGCGCTTGACCTTTACTTGCATCACCGTTACCTGGCCATTTCGCAATATTTTCAGAAACAACACCACTCGAAATATATTCTGTAATTTCTGGACGTAATACACTGTATTGTTTATCCCATGCTTTACAATCTTCTTTAGATACAGTAGCTGTTAATGTATCTAACGGACCTGGCCAAAAGTCTAAACCAGTTTGACGGTAAGTTTGACCAGCAGTTTTTAATTGCTCACCACCATCAACACCACCAAACCATAAACCAGATGCAAAAGAAGAGTGAATACTTCTTCCTCCTGGATCTACTTTAGGCACTTCGTATCTTGCATTTTTGGTTGCAAAAATATCCCACCACATATCTCCACCATTTAACAATCTACAACGCACATTGTTAACGTCTAAATCGATTTGTGAAGATGCAGGGTCGCAAATATTTGCAGCCCTCATTTGAGCACGAGGATATGTTGGCGTCCCCGCTCCCGGGCCTTTGTATACATCGGCCTTTACTTGTCCTACTCCCAATGCAAGTGTCAAAAAGCTTGCACCAACAAAAGCAGATAGATTATATGATATATTTTTCATTTTCATTTCTCTTAGAAGTTATAGATTGCACCAATTCTAATTACTCTTGGTAATTTAAAGTTATCAGGATTATTAACTGCAATATGATACATGTCAATGTAAGCTTGTGGATCTTGGAATTCAGTTAATGGCTGAACCGCTTGAGGTGATGTTAAATAACCATCATCATCAGGCAAACCAGTAGCAGGATATAAACTTGCAATACGTTTTGCGTTTAATGCATTTTGAACTAATAAATATAAATTCAAAGTTGAATTCTTTCCTTTTCCATCAGCTGATTTCGCAGTCAATTGAAAATCTTTATCCAATCTTAAATCCATATTGATTTGCCAAGGTAAACGTGAACCATTGATTTCTCCAATTAATCTTCTGAAACGAGTATCGTCTGCAGATAGAATATTTTGAACAATATCTTGTGAAATTCTTGAGTATGGAGTTCCAGAACCAGCCCTAACTATAAAGTTAGCACCAAATCCTTCTAACAAACCTTTAAAAGATGCAGGACCATTGTAATCTGTTCCCATACCATAACGGTAATCAACAGAAGTAACAATGGTATGTCTTTGGTCGTAATCCAATGGTAAAGGAATTCTAATTGGCTCAGACTCTCCACTATTAATTAAGTTTCCTGCAGATGATGAGTTAGAACCTGTACCATTTGCAAACTGCAATGTATAGGCAATGTTTGCCGATAAATTATTCGTTCTTCTTAAATCATATTGCAAAGTAAATCCTTTGATAGTACCAAAGTCTTGGTTTTTGAATGTAATGTAAGAAGCTGGGTAAGCAGTTGCAATTTGCAATTGTTGGAAGTTGTCTTTTAACTCTTTATAAAAAGCAGTTAAAGTTAATGCAGAAGTATTTCCAATTTTTTGTTTGAATCCTAATTGGTAGTTAATGGTTTTTTCTGGAGCGATGTCCGGACTAACCAATGAAATACTTTGCTTGCTCAAAGAATATAAGTAGTAGTTAATAGGATTACTAAACACATTCGAACGAGGGCGTTGAGTTAAGATGTCGTAGTTTGCAAAGAAGTTTGCTTCGTCTGAAATAGGGAAAGAGAAAGCAATACGTGGCATGATTTGCGTTTGTGGCGCGTAATCTTTAAAGCCAGATGCTCTAACTTTTGCATTTCCATTTTCATCAAAAGTTTCTTCGGTTAACCATGGTGTAATTTTGCCGTCTTGTGTACTCTTAATAGCAGTAACGTCTTGAATAGCGTTACCATTTGCATCATAGAAAACATCACCCATTCTATATCCTCTTACTCCACCGAATTGTTTATCGTTTACATAAACAACAGCGTCTTCAGAAATATTTGATGGACGATCTGCAATTTCACCTGCTTTTCTAGTATCATATAAAGAGTATCTATCTTTTAAAACTTGTTGGTTGGCATCGAAACGATCGATACGCACACCTAAACTGAAGATGATATCTTTATATGTAAATTTATCTTGAATAAACCCTGCAATATACACTGGTCTGAATGCGCCAACTGGGCGATTTTTTTCATCTGTAAAGAAATCAGCGAACGAAGCGTTTTCTGTACTTTTCTTTCCATCGAAAGTGTAACCATTATAAGTATAACTAACTCCCGCAGGATTTAAGTTGTCTAATAATGTTTCTGCACCAATCATATCTAAAGAGAAAGTTGATGGATCGTATGAATCAACATCTACATAGTCTCCGGCTTTTAAGCCTAATTTAGCTCTAATGTTTTGTGCAAAATCTGAAGCACCTGTATAATCATTTGCTCTGCTCCAAGTTACGGTATCACCAGAAACTGAAACGCCAGCATTGTTTAAATTAATAATTGAATATCCAGTTGTTGAATCTAACTCAAGCGCAGATTTATCCAATGTTAAATAACCATTAGATTGTTGACGCATGGTAGTCCATAAAGATCTAGGATTAATTCTGAATCTGCTTTCAATTCTTTGCTCATATTCTAAACCAACTTGAATAGAGTGATTTTTAATATCGGCAGAAGCCATTGCAGAAATTCTGTATTGGTCTCTTAAGTTTTCGTCGTAAACGTTTGCAACAGCACCAGGTTGTGCAAACAATCCACCATAAATACTTGGCGCACCATTACCATTTAAAATACCACCAATTCCTTGGAAAGTAGTTAAACTATTAATAGTTCCTTCACCAATTTCAGAATTTACAAATGAATATAGAGAAGAAACGTAATTACTTAAGTATGGGTTTAAAGAACCAGCACTATATAATAATGCGGTGTCTCTTGTTCCTGCATTTGTTCCTGTTCCAACACTTTGGAAACGAACGGTATCTCCATTTGATGTTAACACAGTGTCAGATGCAGCAATTGCGCCATATCTGTTTTCTCTTTGTGTTTCAAATTTACCAATGTAACCATAGTTGAATAAACTCCCTTTATGGTCTGGGTCTTGTTGAATACTTTTATCTCTTGAAAAATCTGCTTGAATAGTATAGTATGCATTTTTCAATAAACTCTTGCTTTCGTCTTCGCTATTGGTAACAAATTTTTGAGTGTAACGACCATATACACGGTAAGTATTTCTTGTTAACTCTTGGTTTTTATCAGAGTTAAACAACATGTTACCTCTATTATAAACTCTTTGGTAACGACTTGTTCCTGAAAAACCAAATTTGAAAGTATTGTTTAATGTTGGTTGAAAATCTAAACTCGCATTAAAGTTGATGTTGCGAATTTCGTTTCCATCTTGTGCTTTAACTTTATCTAACTTACCATTTTGAGTATAGTTACCATTCGGCACTGCAACGATTGGGTTAGCAGATCCAGGAGTGAAATTAAATGTAGCTGGGTTAGTACGAATATAATCTAACCAAGCATCATTTGCTTTCCACGCTCCAACATATGATGGATTTTGATCTCTTTTGCTTTCTAATTCACCAGAAATAAAGTAACCTAAAATTGGGCGCTCTCCTTCTTGACCTTGATTATGAACAGCCAATGGACCACTTACGTTCCCAGATACTAAGTTGTATCCGTAACCGTCTAAATATTCTGATGTGGCTGCTTCTATGCCTCCATTTAGTTTTCTAGAAGGGCCTTTAGTTGTAATTGTAATAATACCTCCGGTTGCATCACCATATTGTGCTGGCACACCACCTGTAATTACTGAAATTTGCTCAATTGCACCTTGTGGCACACCGGCAATACCTCTAACTTTTACACCATCAATATAATAATCGTTCGCATCATCTCTAGAACCTTTAACTACTAAGCCATCTCCTTCATCTGCTTGATATACACCTGCAGTAGTCGATACTAAAGAGTTAATATTTCTTGTTGGAAGTTTAACAATTTCTTCAGCTGTTAAAGTTCCTCCAGCAGTATTGTTGTCTCTTTCAATCAAAGGTTTTGCGTAATCTGTTACGGTTACCGTTTGAATGTTGGTTACACTTGGTGCAATATCCGGATTGACATAGGTTTGTCTGTTAGAGTTAATAATAACTCCGTTAATAATCCTTTTACTGTAGCCAATGATTTCCACGCGGACATCATACTTACCAGGAGAGATTGGTTTGATAACATAATTGCCATCAAAGTCTGTTTGTTGCGCAGCAACCTGAGTTCCATTTAACTCTACGATAACTCCTGCAAACGGCACTCCCTCTTTAGTCTTAGCGTCTACAACCTTTCCTCTTAGCTCACCAGAACCGCTTTGGGCGATTGCCGTTTGACCAATTGTGATTGTTAACAAGACTAAGAATGCGTAAAACTTTCTCATCATAATGTTGATCTTAGGGTTTATTGATTTTTTTATTAAAAATAAATATAATGTTTATAAAGTGTAAAAAGCAAATTTTAGTAAGAGAAATGTTACAATTAAAATGCAACCTTTTGGGAATGGCTATCTAATGGTATTAAAAATCAGATAATTAGGTAAAAACTCATTAAAAAGTCGACTTTTCGAAAAATTTAATGGTTTTATGAGCCAATATTTCAGCGATTTTAAAATAAGACTCTTTGGTCCAACCTGCTATGTGACTGGTTAGCAATACTTTATTTTCAGCGCAAAGTTGATCAAATTCTTGTTTTTGCATTGCATCCAACTGTCCAATCTTCTCATTTTCAAGCACATCAAGTGCTGCGCAAGCCACTTTCCCGTTTTGAATAGCTTGAAGCAATGAACTAGTTTTTAAAACGGATCCGCGTGAAGCATTAATTATCACCACACCCGACTTTAATTTTTCAATGAAGTTTTCATCAATCAAGTATTTTGTTTCACTGGTTAATGGAACATGTAATGAAATAACATCAGCGTTTTGTTGCAATGTTTTCAAATCAACTGCTTGCGCATATTGATCTGAATAGTTTGTTAAATATTTATCGTAAGCAATACAATTAACGCCAAAACCACTTAGCTTTTTTGCTAAAGATTTTCCAGTATTTCCATAGCCAATAATTCCTATGGTTTTACCACCCAATTCAACGCCCCTATTTTCTTCTCTAAGCCAAATATTATTTTTAACTTCTGCATTTGATTTTGAAATATTTCGCAGCATATTTAGCAATAATCCTATTACATGCTCAGCTACTGCATCTCTATTTCCTTCTGGTGCATTTACTAATTCAATATTTTTTTCAAGACAATATTTTTCGTCTATATTATCCATTCCGGCACCTGCCCTTGCAATTAATTTTAAATTACTCGCACCAGATATTAAATCTTCGTCTATATAAAACTTTGAGCGAACCATTAGCCCATGATACAATGGTAGCAATTGCTTCAGCTCTTCTCTTGTTTTTATTTTTTCAAAACTATCGACTATGATATTTTTTTCACTTAATGTTTTAAAAAATATTTCATGAATGTCTTCTGAAACTAAAAATTTTATTTGCTTATTTTCCATCTGACTTTTTTGAAATTAATTTAGTCAAAAAAACAAAGTCGCTAACTGACAATCTTTCCGCTCTCAAATCAAAAATATCTGTGTCTTGTATTTCTGGATTTAAATATTTTCTCAATGCATTGCGTAATGTTTTTCTTCGTTGATTGAATGCTGCTTTTACAATTTCTCTGAATAAATTTTCGTTCGCGCCTTCATATATATCATCGGTTCTTCTTACAGCAGAAATTACTGCAGATTTTACTTTTGGTGGAGGATTAAAAACACCAGGGTTTACGGTAAATAAATATTCGATGTGAAAATCTGCTTGCATTAAAACACTTAGAATTCCATATTCTTTTGTACCTGCTTTTGCGACAATCCTTTCCGCTACTTCTTTCTGAAACATCCCAACAACTTGGTTTACTTTTTCCTTATTGTCGATTACTTTAAATAATATTTGAGATGAAATATTATAAGGGAAATTGCCAATTACGGCAAATGGCTCGCCTGGTTTAGCTATTTGATCAAAAGAATATGCTAAAAAGTCTCCTGAAATAATGCGATCTCCTAGTAAAGGGTATTTTTTTTCTAAATAGGCAATTGATTCTCTATCAATATCAATTACACTCAAAGAAAGCAATGGGTTGTTAACCATAAAATCTGTCAAAACGCCCATGCCTGGACCAACTTCAAGCACTTTTAATACATGGTCTTGGCTCGTTTGAAGTGCCATGACTATTTTTTGAGCAATGTTTTTATCTGTTAAAAAATGCTGTCCTAAAAACTTTTTTGCCCTAACTTGCATGAAATTGGTTTTATTAATCCTGACAATTTTAATTAATTTGCGCTGAACTAAGAAATCAATTCAAATTTGGGGCAAATCTTGCACCATCAAAATATAGATTATGAGCGATTCAGAAAAAATAAAAATAGGTATAAGCATCGGAGATATTAATGGAATAGGTATTGAAGTAATGCTTAAAACCTTTCTAGATGCAAGAATTTTTGATTTGTGCACACCAATTGTATACGGATCTTCAAAGGCTACTTCTTTTCATCGCAAATTATTAGGCATTCAAGATTTTAGTTTTAACATTATCAACGAAGCCAGCCAAGCAAACCCTAAAAGAGCCAATTTAATTAACGTTTGGGCCGAAGAAGGTAAAATAGACATGGGCATTGGCACCAGCATAGCTGGAAAATACGCATTTGATGCGCTTGAAAAGGCAACCGATGATTTAAAAGCTGGCAAAATTGACGCGCTAGTAACTTTGCCAATTAATAAGCACAGCATTCAAGAAGCAGGTTTTGCTTTTCCAGGGCATACTGAATATTTACAATCTAAAGCAGAGCTCAAAGATTCTTTGATGTTAATGATAAGTAACGAATTAAAAATTGGCGTGGCTACTGGTCACATTCCTTTAAAAGAAGTTTCTAGTCATTTACACATTGAGAAGTTAAGCCATAAAATTACCCTCCTAGCAAATACTTTAAAAATGGATTTTGGCATCAGAAAGCCAAAAATTGCAGTTTTAGGACTCAATCCTCATGCTGGTGATGGTGGCGCGCTTGGAAAAGAAGAAGAAACAGTTATTATTCCAGCAATTCAAAAAGCGAATGCGCATCAAATACTCGCTTTCGGACCATATCCAGCAGATGGTTTTTTTGGGAAACACAGTTACAAAGAGTTTGATGCCGTTCTTGCCATGTACCATGACCAAGGATTGATTCCATTTAAAAGCCTTTCTTTTGACAGTGGGACTAATTTTACTGCTGGTTTGCCCTTTGTAAGAACATCTCCTGCTCACGGAACAGGTTACGACATTGCGGGAAAGAATTTAGCTAATGAAAGCTCATTTAGAGAAGCCATTTACTTAGCCATTGATTTGGTGAAAAATCGCAAAATTCATCAAGAAATTAACGAAAACCCCTTAAAAATTCACAAATTAACGAAAGATAAGGGCGAATAAATGAAAAAGGAGCTAATCTGCTTTCATTATCCAATTAGTTTTTATACATTTGCGGGCTAATTAAAATTTGAAATTGAACAAGTTAAAACCTTTTTCTATTGTTTTCACAAGCCTAAAACTCGGGAAACACGATTTCGAATTTGATGTAGATAAATCGTTCTTTGACGAATTTGATTATTCGCCAGTAAAATTGGGAGCATTAAAAGTAAAACTCGAGTTTAACAAACAAGAGACGCTATTTGTGCTTGATTTCAAAATAACAGGAACTGTTAGCCTAACATGCGACAGATGCACCGACGATTTTGATTATCCAATGGAAACGGAAGAAAGATTGATTTTTAAGTTAGGAGAAGAAGAATTTGAAAACTCAGACGAAGTAGTTGTTTTGTCAACGCATGAGCATCAAATAAATGTTGCGAATTACATTTATGAATTCATTATTCTTTCAGTACCTTTTGTTCACAAACACCCAGATCTGCCCAACGGCACTCCAGGTTGTAACAAAGAAACACTGGCCATTCTTGAAAAACTATCTGTCGAAAAATCAACAGACCAAGCAAATGAGGTCATAGACCCCAGATGGGAGGCGTTAAAGAAATTAACAGGAAAATAATTATTACCATTTAAATTTGTAGCAAAATGCCACATCCAAAACGCAAAATCTCGAAATCGAGAAGAGACAAAAGAAGAACACATTACAAAGCAGAAGCACCTGCATTAGTGGTTTGTCAAACTACTGGAACAGTACACATGCCTCATAGAGCCTATAAAGTAGACGGAAACTTATACTACAAAGGCAAAATGATTGTAGAAAACGCTGCTAACTAACATTAATCACTCTCCTAATGAAAATAGGAATTGATATTATGGGTGGAGATTTTGCTCCTAAGGCTACAACCTTGGGAGCAATTTTAGCTTTAAAAGAAGTTCCATCTGATTGTAGAATTGTCCTGATTGGCGACGAACCAATTACTAAATCCATTCTTGCAGAAAACGGAGTGGACGCTAGTTTGTTCGACTTTGTCCATGCAGACCAGGTTATCGAAATGGGAGAACACCCTACTCGTGCCCTATCACAAAAACCAAATTCAAGTTTAAGTATTGGATTCCAAATGCTTAAAGAAGGCACAATTGATGCCTTTGCAAGTGCAGGAAATTCGGGTGCCATGTTAGTGGGCTCGATGTTTAGCGTTAAAGCGATTCCTGGCATGAGCAGACCAGCAATTTGCTCTTATTTACCTAAAGAAAACGGTGGATTTGGTGTCATCTTGGACGTTGGTGCAAATGCCGATTGTAAACCAGAATTACTAGTTCAATTTGCTATTTTAGGCTCATTGGTTTCTGAAATATTATTTGGCATCAAAAACCCAAAAGTAGGCTTGCTGAATATTGGCGAAGAAGCAGAAAAAGGAAATATACTTACACAAGCAACTTATCCGCTTTTAAAAGAAACCGCAAACATCAATTTTATTGGAAACATTGAAGGTCGTGATTTATTCAACGACAAAGCTGATGTAATTGTTTGCGATGGATTTACAGGCAATATAGTATTGAAACTTTCAGAAACTTTTCACGATATGACCGCTGGAAAAGGAATGGATGCGCCATTTTTTGCTCGTTTAAATTACGAGAATTATGGTGGCAGCCCTGTACTTGGCGTTAATGCTCCAGTTGTTGTAGGACATGGAATTTCAAACGATATCGCAATAAAGAATTTAATTTTACTTGCCAAAGAAATGGTGAGTACAAATTTGACTGAAAAAATTAAAGCGGCATTCAATTAAAAAATAAATGGAGAAACCTCGCGCAGCCATTACCGGAGTATTTGGATATGTTCCAGAATACGTTCTTACGAATAAAGAATTAGAAGTAATGGTTGATACCACAGACGAGTGGATTCAATCAAGAACTGGAATTCAAGAAAGAAGAATTTTAAAAGGCGAAGGTAAAGGCACCTCTGATATGGGTGCTGCAGCCGTTCAAGGCTTGCTTGCAAAAAAAGGAATTGATGCAAGTGAAATCGATTTGTTGATTTGCGCTACTACTACCCCAGACATGCAATTCCCTGCAACTGCAAATATTATTACTGATAAAATTGGCGCTAAAAACGCATTTGGTTTTGATATCAACGCAGCTTGTTCTGGTTTTATTTATGCTTTAACTACTGCCTCAAAATTTATTGAAGCAGGTGCTTATAAAAAAATTGTGGTTGTTGGTGGAGATAAAATGTCTTCGATCATCAATTACGAAGATCGCACAACCTGTATTATTTTTGGAGATGGTGCTGGAGCTGTTTTATTAGAACCAGCAACAGACGAAAATGGTATCATGGATGCAATTTTAAAAAGTGATGGTTCTGGCAGAGTACATTTACACCAAAAAGCAGGTGGTTCTGCAAAGCCAGCATCACACGAAACCGTTGAAGCAAAAGAACATTACGTATACCAAGAAGGTCAATCTGTTTATAAGTTTGCTGTAACAAACATGGCAGAAGTTTCTGCAGAAATTATGGAGAAGAACCATTTAGTTGCAGATGACATTGCCTGGTTGGTACCACATCAAGCAAACAAAAGAATCATTGACGCTACTGCAAATAGAATGGGAATTGGAAGCGATAAAGTGATGTTAAATATTCACCGTTATGGTAATACCACAAACGGAACTATTCCTTTATGTTTATGGGAATGGGAAAGTCAATTAAAAAAAGGAGACAATATTATATTGGCTGCTTTTGGTGGCGGATTTACATGGGGCGCTGTTTATATTAAATGGGCCTACGATACAAATAATTAAATTTAAATTTAAAATAATCGATATGGATATTAAAGAAATACAAGAGCTCATCAAGTTTGTAGCAAAATCTGGTGTAAGCGAAGTGTCTATTGACAGAAAAGATTTTAAACTAACTATTAAAGCGCAAGGTAATGCGCCTGCATTGATAAACATGCAAGCAGCACCAGTACAAGTAGCGGCAAGCCCAGCTCCTGTAGCAGTAGCAGCAGGCGCTGCACCTGCTGCGGCAACACCAGCTGCAGCGCCTGCTGAGAATGCAAATTTAATTACCATTAAATCGCCAATGATTGGAACATTCTATCGTTCTGGATCACCAGACAAGCCAGCATTTGTAAATGTGGGTGATAAAATTGGACCAGGTAATGTACTTTGCGTAATTGAAGCAATGAAATTATTCAATGAAATTGAAGCGGAAATTTCTGGTAAAATTGTTAAAATTTTAGTCGATAATGCTTCTCCAATTGAATACGATCAACCATTATTCTTAGTAGAGCCAATGTAATTTATACATTGATAATATTGCTTTAATTGTTTTTAAAAATTCAAAAGCTATCATGTTCAAAAAAATATTAATTGCCAATAGAGGCGAAATTGCATTGCGAATTATTCGTACATGTAAAGAAATGGGCATCAAAACGGTTGCAGTTTATTCAACTGCAGATCGCGATAGCTTACATGTTCGATTCGCTGACGAAGCAGTGTGTATTGGTCCTGCACCTAGTAAAGATTCTTATTTAAGTATTCCGCATTTAATTTCTGCTGCAGAAATTACCAATGCAGATGCCATTCATCCAGGTTACGGTTTCTTGTCAGAAAATGCTAAGTTTTCTCAAATTTGCCGCGATTATGGAATTAAATTTATTGGCGCTACTCCAGAGCAAATCAACGGAATGGGCGACAAAGCATCTGCGAAAGATACCATGAAAGCAGCTGGTGTACCTACCATTCCTGGTTCTGAAGGTTTATTGACCGATGTAAAACAAGGAATTGTAATTGCAAACGAAATTGGCTACCCAATTATATTAAAAGCAACAGCTGGTGGTGGTGGCAGAGGTATGCGTATTGTTTGGAAGGACGAAGAGTTTGAAGGCGCATGGGATTCCGCTAGACAAGAAGCAGGTGCCGCATTTGGTAACGATGGGATTTATTTAGAAAAATTCATTGAAGACCCAAGACATATTGAAATTCAAATTATAGGTGACCAATTTGGTAAAGTTTGCCATTTGTCTGAGAGAGATTGTTCTATTCAAAGACGTCATCAAAAGTTAGTTGAAGAATCGCCTTCTCCATTTATGACTGCAGAGTTGCGCAAAAAAATGGGAGATGCTGCGATAAAAGGAGCTAAAGCGGTTAATTACGAGGGAGCTGGTACCGTTGAATTTTTAGTAGACAAACACCGTAATTTCTACTTTATGGAAATGAATACCCGTATTCAAGTAGAACACCCAGTAACTGAAGAAGTAATCAACTTCGATTTAATCAAAGAACAAATTAAAGTAGCAGCAGGTATTGCCATCTCTGGTAAAAACTATGAGCCAACAATGCATGCGATAGAATGCAGAATTAACGCGGAAGATCCATGGAACAATTTCAGACCATCTCCGGGTAAGATTACTAATTTCCATAGCCCAGGAGGTCACGGAGTGCGCGTAGATACACATGTATACGCAGGCTATATGATTCCTTCAAACTACGACTCAATGATTGCAAAACTGATAACTGTTGCGCAAACCAGAGAAGAAGCGATTTCCACAATGGAAAGAGCATTGAGCGAATTTGTGATCGAAGGCGTTAAAACAACAATCCCTTTTCACCTAAAACTGTTAAAAGATCCAGAATTTAGAGCAGGTAATTTTCAGAATAAATAAAAAAGCGAGTCTAGGCTCGCTTTTTTATTTATAAATATTTGAGTTCATCTAAAATACTTTCCTAAATTTGGTATCCTATATGTCAGACTTTTTTAAAAAAATACGCAGCGCAGCAAACCCTAATTCTGAGATGTCTTTTGTAGACCATCTGGAGGCTTTGCGTTGGCACTTGGTAAGATCATCTGCAGTGATTGTTACATTAGCATTAACGGCATTCATTTATAAAGATATTTTATTTGATACGATTATATTCGGTCCAAAGAAAACAGATTTCTGGACCTATCGTAAGCTTTGCGAAATTTCTAATTATTATAATCTAGATGCAGGGCTGTGTATAGATAAAATAAATTTCACCATCATGAACAATACGATGGCGGGGCAATTTAACTTGCACTTGACAGCAGCATTTTATGCAGGCTTTATTATGGGGTTCCCTTATTTATTATTTGAATTATGGAATTTTGTTAAACCAGGCTTGAATAAAAAAGAAAGAAAGAACGCGAGAGGATTAATTTTTTATGGTTCATTTTTATTTTTAACGGGAATTTTATTTGGGTACTATATCATTACTCCTATGTCTATTAATTTTTTAGGAAGTTATGAGATTAGCTCGGAGATTGTGAATCAAATTACACTAGACAGCTATCTTTCAACGGTAGCAATACTTACAATGGCTACCGGCCTCGTATTCGAATTACCTATCGTCATTTATTTCCTTTCAAAAATAGGAATCATGACTCCGAAATTTATGCGTAGCAATAGAAGGATTTCTTTCTTTATTATTATTTTGCTAGCTGCATTTATTACACCTACACCTGACGCGCCAACTATGCTATTAGTAGCAACGCCATTATATTTGTTATTCGAGATCAGTATTTTTGTTTCTGCTCGAGTAGAAAAAAGAAAAAAAATAGCAGACGATTTATTTTATCAAAATAACTAATTATGAAAATTGCAATTGGAGGAGACCATGCTGGTTTCGAATACAAAGAAGTTTTAATTGCCGCGTTAAGTGAGCAAGGCCATGAAGTAAAAGATTTTGGTCCTTTTAATACCGACTCTGTTGACTACCCGGATTTTGTGCACCCTGTAGCAAATGCAATAAACAGTAAAGCTTTTGATATGGGAATATTGATTTGTGGAAGTGCAAATGGGGTTGCCATTACTGCAAATAAACATAAAGATATAAGGGCTGCAATATGCTGGGATAGTCCACTGGCAAGCCTTGCGCGCGCTCATAACAACGCAAATATTTTGTGCATCCCTGCACGATTTGTGAGCATAGAAAAAGCGAAAGAAATAACAGAATTATTTTTAAACACCGCATTTGAAGGCGGAAGACATGCCAATAGAGTTAATAAAATCAATTGCTAGTTTTCAAAATATTCATTGATGAAAAAAAATATTTTATTAGGGTTGGCGTTAGGAATACAAAGTTTTGTATTCGCGCAAAAACCAATTAGCCCATCTGACTTTGCAGAAAGCATCAACACTAAAGATTTATACAAACACCTATCTGTATTAGCTTCCGATGAATTTGAAGGAAGAGAAACCGGCCAAAAAGGACAGAAGTCTGCAGCACAATACATAGCAAATGAATTTGACAGACTTAGACTAACTCCTGCAGGAAATGATAGGTATTTCCAAACATTTGAATTAGTCAAAAAAACATTAAGCAACAGAAAATTCATGGTTAATCAAAAATCTTTTGATTTTGGCGATCAATTTTATTGTGGCAAATCAATTAG
This sequence comes from Bacteroidota bacterium, assembly GCA_039798705.1. GTDB lineage: Bacteria > Bacteroidota > Bacteroidia > Sphingobacteriales > Sphingobacteriaceae > CAIKLP01. Next base: position 16,195 of record JBDKFN010000011.1, on the reverse strand, counting down.
CAACGTTAACTTTCAAAGCAATGAACTTATTTTTGCAGGCTACGGAATTATAGATAAAAACAGAAATGATTTTAAAGACTACCATGTTGAAGGCAAGGTAGTGGTGGTTTTAGCAGGTGAGCCTAAAAATAAAAAGGGAATTTACCTATTAAGCAAAAGCTCAAAACAAAGTGAATGGTCTAATAGAAATAAAAAAATCGAAGCCATTCAAAAGCTAAAACCAAGCGCAATCTTAATCATAGACGAGGGATTTGCTAACGCTTCAAGAAGCTTCAAGCATCAAATGGAAACTCCATCTATGCAATTAGCAGAAAATCAAAAGAGAGGTCCAGAATCCGCTGAAAAAGCCAAAACAACATATGTTAGTCCAGTCATAATTGTAAATGACAGCATTGCAAACGAATTACTTGCACCTTCAAATAAAAACATCAATAAACTGAGAAAAAAATATAGTAAAAGAAGAAGTATAGACCCTTTGGTTTTACGAAGTACAGTATTAGCAAATATTGTATACCTTGAAGAGCCAATGAATTCAGAAAATGTGATTGGCTATATTCCTGGTTCAGAAAGACCAAATGAATTTGTATACATCACCGCACATTACGATCACATTGGCGTAATTGGCAATGAAGTATATAATGGCGCAGACGATGATGGATCTGGAACCGTTGGTGTTTTAGAATTGGCAAAAGCATTTGCACAGGCTAAAGCGCAAGGCCAAGGTCCTAAAAGAAGTATTGTATTTATGACTGTAGCTGGAGAAGAAAAAGGTTTACTTGGTTCTCAGTTTTATACCAGCAACCCTACTTTCCCTATCAACAATACGGTATGCGATTTAAACATCGACATGATTGGAAGAGTAGACAACGCGCATAAAAAAGATTCCAATTATATTTATGTGATTGGTGCTGATAAAATAAGCTCAGACTTGCATGAAATCAATGAGAAAATGAATAACGAATACACTCATTTGAATTTAGATTATACTTACAATAGCCCGAGCGATCCAAATAGGTTTTATTACCGCAGCGATCATTATAATTTTGCAAAATTCAACATTCCTATTATTTTTTATTTCAATGGGGTGCATGAGGATTACCATAAGGCTTCAGATGAAATTGCAAAGATTAATTTCCCTATGTTATGTAACCGTACCAAATTGGTATTTTATACCGCATGGGAAATTGCCAATCGTGCCGAGCCTTTGAAAAAAGACAAGAAAAACGATTTCGAAAATAACAGATAATCATTTTTAATAAATTACATGAGCTCGATCGCAACACAATTTCAAACAACAACAGAAGAGAAATCTTTTGATGCGGCTCATCGTAAAAAAATAAAATTCAACATTGGCAAGTACGATGCTGCTGTGGAAAGAGGGCTTCCGCAGTTTAGTAATTTAGAGGCGGCAAGAAAAAAAGCCCATTTAATTAAATGGAAAACGATTGAGAACTTAGATCGTTACTTGTTAGAATTCGAAAGCAACTTTATTAGAAAAGGCGGTAAAGTAATTTGGGCAAATTCGGTGGAAGAAGCTCAAAAAGAAATTCTTGCTATTCTAAAAAAACACCAAACTAAAATGCTGGTGAAATCTAAGTCGATGGCTTGCGAAGAAATTGAACTAAACGAATTTCTCGCTGAACATCAAATTGAATCAATTGAGACAGACTTAGGCGAATACATAGTTCAACTATTGGGTCAAAAACCATATCATATTGTTACGCCTGCAATGCATCTTTCTAAAGAAGACATTGCGAAACTCTTTAATGAGAAATTTGGCACACCGATAGACGCAAGCCCAGAAGTATTAACCATCAAAGCAAGGGAATTGCTAAGAGAAAAATATACGCAAGCTGGCGCTGGAATTACAGGCGCTAATTTTCTTATTGCAGATACTGGCAGTATTGCCATTACCGAAAACGAAGGAAACGCAAGACTTAGTACGACCTTTCCTAAAGTACACATTGCAGTAGTAGGTATAGAAAAAATAATACCCTCTATAAAAGACCTAGATTTATTTTGGCCCTTGTTAAGTACCAGAGGAACTGGCCAACAAATGACTGTTTATAACTCAATTATAAACGGACCAAAAAAATTAGGAGAAAGCGATGGCCCTGAAGAAATGTATGTGGTCTTGCTTGACAATGGACGCAGTAATTTATTAGCACAAAAGGATCAAAGACAATCGCTGTATTGTATTCGTTGTGGCGCTTGCTTGAATGCTTGTCCGGTTTATAAAAATATAGGCGGGCATAGTTATGATACAACCTATAGCGGGCCCATTGGAAGCATCATTACCCCACATTTAAAGGGCATGGAAGAGTTTAAGCATTTGAGTTATGCTTCAACCTTGTGTGGGAATTGCTCAGAAGTATGCCCAGTTAAAATAGAGATACACAAAGTGCTTTTATATAACAGAAGAGATGCGGTAGCACAAAGTTTCTATCCTAAATCTGAAAAAATTGGTTGGTTTTTCTGGAAACAATCTATGTTACACAGAAAATTAATTGACCTGTTTAGTGGTAAATGGAAAAGTTACTTTGTTAATAAATTATTTGCGCAAACATGGGGCAAACGCAGAGTATTACCCGTATTTGAAGCACAATCTTTTGCTCAACTTTGGAGAGAAAAAACAAATCCAAAGAAAAAATAAAATCAAAAATACGCTTACATGAAATTCGAACGCAAAAATATTTCCAAAGAATTATTGATTGAACTTTATCAGCATTTGCTAAAGCCAAGAATGATTGAAGAGAAAATGTTGATTTTACTTAGGCAAGGAAAAATTGGCAAGTGGTTTTCGGGCATAGGACAAGAAGCAATCTCTGTTGGCGCTACATTGGCGTTAACTTCGGAAGAATACATTTTGCCAATGCACAGAAATTTAGGTGTATTCACGAGCAGAAATATTTCAATAGCAAAACTTATCGCTCAATTTCAAGGTAAATCGACTGGATTTACTAACGGTCGTGATCGCTCTTTTCATTTTGGCACGCAAGAACATAAAATAATTGGCATGATTTCGCACCTTGGCCCGCAACTTGCCTTGGCTGACGGAATTGCATTAGCAGACAAACTAAGTGATTCGAAAAAGGCCACATTGGTTTTCACCGGCGACGGAGCAACCAGCGAGGGAGATTTTCACGAGGCGCTAAACGTAGCAGCAGTATGGAACTTGCCAGTTATATTTATTATTGAAAATAATGGCTATGGACTTTCTACGCCAGTATCTGAACAATATAAATGCGAAAACCTTGCGGACAAAGGTATTGGCTATGGCATTGAATCCTTACAGATAGACGGAAATAATATTTTGGAGGTATATGAAACTATTCAGAAATATGCTGCTGATATCAGAAACAATCCGCGACCGATATTAATCGAATGTAAAACGTTCCGCATGCGTGGCCACGAAGAAGCGTCAGGGATAAAATATGTACCAAAAGATTTATTAGATTTTTGGGCACAAAAAGACCCAGTAGAAAATTTTGAAAAGTTCTTACTTTCAGAAAAAATAATTGATGATAACTTTATCGATCAATTAAAATTAAATTATAAAAAAGAGATAGACGCTGCTGTCGAGCAAGCATTCAACGACCCTGAAGTGCTTGTTTCTACTGAAAGAGAGCTTGCAGATATGTATGCACCTGGTCAAATAAACATTCAACCAAACAGCTCAAATAAAACTGAAAAAAGATTTTTAGATGCGATTACTGATGCCATGCATCAAGCCATGCAAAAACATGACAACTTGGTAATTATGGGTCAAGATGTTGCTGAATATGGTGGCGCTTTTAAAATCACACAAGGATTTGTGGATGCATTTGGAAAAGAAAGAGTGCGTAATACACCACTTTGCGAATCTGCAATTGTTGGAACTGCAATGGGATTGTCAATTAACAAACACAAGGCAATTATGGAAATGCAATTTGCAGATTTTGTAACAGTAGGCTTTAATCAAATCATCAACAACTTGGCTAAAACATATTATAGATGGGGACAAAATGTTGATGTAGTAGTGCGAATGCCAACAGGCGCAGGCACTGGAGCTGGTCCATTCCACTCGCAAAGCAACGAAGCCTGGTTTACAAAAACACCTGGATTAAAAGTGGTATACCCAGCGTTTCCTTCAGATGCAAAAGGACTACTCGCAAGTGCAATTGAAGACCCTAATCCTGTTATGTTTTTTGAACATAAGTTTTTATACCGCGGAATTAGCGAAGAAATTTTTGATGATTATTATACCACACCAATTGGTGAAGCAAAATTACTTAAAGAAGGAAACCAAGTTTCAATTATAACCTACGGACTAGGCGTTCATTGGGCCTTAGAATATTTAACAAATAATCCGAATATTTCTGCGGACTTAATTGACTTAAGAAGTTTGCAACCATGGGATAAAAATGCTGTTGAAAAATCAATTCAAAAAACTGGTCGTGCATTTATCTTGCACGAGGACACGCTAACAAATGGATTTGGCGCAGAATTAGCTGCACACATTGCTGAGCATTGCTTCAAGCACTTAGACGCTCCAGTAGTTCGTTGTGCAAGCTTAGACACTGCTATACCAATGGACAAAGCTTTGGAGGATAATTTCTTAGCTAAATCAAGGTTAGCAGAAAAATTAAGCGCCTTATTAAACTACTAAGTAGCTTTTTATTTTTTGATCGCCTGTAAATAATCACCTACAATTAGGCATGATTCTTCTAACATAAAATCGTATGGTTTTTCACCCTTCGGTTTTGGATCACCTTTTTTAATTGGTGGCAACCCTCTTGCAATTCTTCTTTCGTTGTCTCTTGCCAAACTTTCCGATTCATTTTGATCTCTTTCTTTCTTAGCAGCAAGCTCGTTCAAAGTTGCAGTTTTTTCAGCATCTCTCTTTTTCAACTCAACAATGTCCGTTAAAAGATGTTCGAATTCTTTGTTTCCTTTCATGCGCTTTTCATGTTTTTCCACCAGCGATTTTTTTAGTGGAGAAATATTTGCTAACATTTTATAATTGCTTCTTTTAATTTCATCCCATGGAAGTGCAGCTGGCTCTGCGCTTTCGCCATACTTATCTGCTGAAAAAACCATAGGGAATGACACATCTGGGCTTACCCCTTTGTGTTGTGTACTGCTTCCAGATATTCTATAAAACTTAGCAATAGTTAAATTTATTTGTCCGAATTTATTTGTATTTCCAATCACACTTGATCCACCAACACCCATCATTTGGTCTAAGTCTATAGAATTTTGAACAGTTCCTTTTCCATAACTTTGCGTTCCAATAATAATTCCTCTTCCATAATCTTGAATGGCTGCAGCAAAAATTTCTGAAGCAGAAGCGCTAAATCGATCAATCAAAACAGCCATTGGGCCGTCCCACGTAATACTTGGATCGTCGTCTTCACCTATTTCAATTTTGTTTTTAGTATCTCTTACTTGCACAACTGGGCCTTCTTTTAAAAACAATCCTGTTAAATCTATTGCTTCCATCAAAGATCCGCCACCATTGCTTCTTAAGTCAACCACAATTGCATCTACTTGTGCTGCTTTTAATGAATCAATAATTAACTTCACGTCACGCGTGGTGCTTTTGTAATTTTTATCTCCTGCTTGGTATGCTTTAAAGTCGGCATAAAAAGCTGGAATATCTATGATGCCTACTTTAATATCTTTCCCGTTTGATTGAATTGTTTTGATTTCTTTTTTAGCAGATTGATCTTGTAATACAATCTTCTCTCTAACAATAGAAATGATTTTAGGATTAGCAATATCTTGTCCTTTTGATACAACCTTTAACCTTACTGTTGTTCCCTTGGCACCTCGAATTAATTGAATTGCGTTATCTATTCTCCAACCAACAATGTCAACAAATTCGCCATCACCCTGTGCAACGGCAACAAATTTATCATCAATGGCAATTTGCCCTGATTTGTCTGCAGGTCCACCTGGCACAACAGCCGCAACCATTACAAAATCATTTTCAAATTTTAAGGTAGCACCAATTCCTTCTAAAGACCTTGCCATATCAATATTAAATTTGGCAGCGTTATTTGGGTTAAAATAATTTGTATGCGGATCGATAGATTCTGTATAGGCTGTCATTAAAGATTGAAATGCATCGTAGCTTTCGATTTTTGAAATCTGCGACAATAAATTCTCATACCTTTTCTTTAAAGTCTCTTTACTCTTAGCTTCGTCTGTTCCGGCTAATTTTAAATTCAACAAATCATATTTTAAACGTTGAATCCAATATGCATCCATCTCTTCTTGTGTTTGCATAAAAGACAACTGCTCTCTATTGTATACCAATGATTCTTCTTTTGTAAAATCGAATGGCACATTTGGAAGTTGCGCAATCATGAATTGAATGCGATTAGCATAACGTGCTAAATAAATATTGAACATATGGTAAGCAGGCTCTAAGTCACCCATTACCAATTGATCATCCATTAATGTACTATTCGCATTAAATTCTTCAACATCTTTTTGAAAGAAATAAACTCGGTTATCATCTAAAGACTTTAAGTAGTTATTGTAAATCAATTTTGATAATGAATCGCCTACCGGAACTTTTTTATAGTTGTAATTCGCAATTAAGCTAACCACTTGCCTACTTACCTCTATTTGTTTTTCATCTGGATGTAAAACTTTAATAGTGGTATCTGGCGCACAATATGAAAACGCTGCCAAGCTAGAAATTGCAAAAACTCCTGTAACACTAAATAACTTCATATATCTTTTGATCATCATTCTTTATAAAATTAATTAGCGTAATTTTAAGAAAAAAAACGCGCTTAGCCTTAATATTTTTGTAACAATTGAATTATCTTTAATTTAGCCAAATGACCCCGCTACCTTCCGATTTCATAGAAAAAATCAAGCAACAGTTTCCGACAGAAGCCAGTGCAATAATGGAGGCTATTGACCAACCCGCTATTACTGCAATTCGAAAAAATCCAAGTAAATCTAGAGATATAGATTTTGCCAATTGCACTCCTGTTCCTTGGGCAGCGCAAGCTTGCTTTTTAGCAGAAAGACCTTCTTTTACATTTGATCCAAAATTTCATGCTGGTTCATATTATGTTCAAGAAGCAAGCTCCATGTTTATTGAACAAGTTTTTAAACAATACCTATCAGATACATCGGCCTTGCGTGTATTAGATTTATGTGCAGCACCAGGAGGAAAAAGCACGCATATATTATCTTTAATTTCAGAAGACAGCTTACTCATTGCGAACGAAACCATCTCGCAACGTGCAAATATTTTAGCAGAAAACTGTACGCGATGGGGAAATGCAAATGTAATTGTTTGCAATAACGACCCTGCACATTTTAATGATTTTGAAAACTGTTTTGATGTTATATTAATAGATGCACCATGCTCTGGAGAAGGCATGTTTAGAAAAGACCCCGACGCAAGAGCAGAGTGGTCTGAATCAAATGTAAAACTCTGTAGCGCAAGACAGCAAAGGATTTTAGAGGAGGCGACTAAATTAGTTAAACCAGAAGGCATTTTAATTTATAGCACTTGTACTTTTTCGAAAGAAGAAGATGAAATGCAAATTGAGCCTTATGTTCAATATGGAGAATGGGATTCATTGGCTATTAATTGCGATCATTTCCCGGAGGTAACAAAATGTCAATCTGATATTCTACATGGTTATAAATTTTTGCCTCACAAAAATAAAGGGGAGGGATTTTTTATAGCCGCCATTCGAAAATCTGCTAATTTTAAGTTAGGTAACTGGCCAAAGGTTCCTAAAAAAATTAACTATGCAGATAAGAAAGTGAAAGCCCTTGCGTCTAAATATATAATTGCTAAACAACCAGAATTTATAGTACATCAAGATCAAGTTCTTTTTGTTCCTCAAGAAATTTCAACAGCGATGTTAGGCGTTTTGAGCACTAAGCTACACGTTAAAAAGTTTGGAACAGAAGTTGGGCAGTTTATAAGAGAAGAGCTAATTCCTTCGCAAGCATTGGCCATGAGCAACCATTGCTCAGATGCATTGCCAGGTATCAATCTAAGCTACGATGATGCTATTTTATACCTACAAAAAAATGATATGCCAAGTCAAGGGAATTACAAAGGCTGGCATTTAATGAAATACGATGGCTTAGGATTGGGTTGGGCAAAACTACTAGGAAATAGAATTAACAACGCTTATCCAAAAGAGTGGCGCATCAGAAAGCAAGAAAATAATTAAAGTAATTGCTCAATAATTTTTTCAACGCTCATCCCTTCTGCTTCTGCTTTGTAGTTTCTAACTATTCTATGACGCAATACAGAAGTGGCAACCGCTTTTACATCTTCAATGTCAGGTGAAAATTTATTATGAATAGCCGCGTGACATTTTGCGCCTAAAACTAAAAACTGACTTGCCCTCGGGCCTGCTCCCCATGATAAATATTGATTCGCCAACGGGCTAGCGCCTGTTCTACCTGGTCTGGTTTTAGCAACCAGCTCAACAGCATATGATATAACGTTATCGGCAACAGGTATGCTCCTAACTAATTTTTGAAAATACTGAATTTGTGCAGCTGAAATTATTTTTTTCAGATCAACAACATTATTATTAGTTGTGTTTTTTACAATATTTAATTCCTGCTCAAAAGTTGGATAATCTAACCATACATTAAACATGAAACGGTCTAATTGCGCTTCTGGCAATGGGTAAGTTCCTTCTTGCTCAATTGGATTTTGCGTTGCTAAAACAAAAAATGGAGCTGGCAATAAATGATGAACACCGGCAGCGGTTACTGCACGCTCTTGCATAGACTCCAATAATGCAGCTTGCGTTTTTGGTGGAGTTCTATTGATTTCATCTGCTAAAATGATATTTGAAAAAATAGGCCCTTTAACAAATTTAAAATGTCTTGTTTCGTCTAGAATTTCTGCTCCGGTTATATCCGAAGGCATTAAGTCGGGCGTAAATTGTATGCGATTATAACTTAAATCTAAAACCTGCGCGATGGTTTGCACTAATAATGTTTTTGCTAGCCCTGGAACGCCCACTAATAAACAGTGCCCATTGCTAAAAATAGAAATCAAGACAGACTTAAGTACTTCTTCTTGACCAACAATTACCTTAGCAACTTCTTTGGTAATTTCACGATAACTTGCTGCTAAAGCTTCAACCGCTTCTACTTCTGAATTGTACATATTACTTTTTTTCGACTAATTTATTTTTTGCAGCAGCGTCAAACCATTTGTTTAAGGTAGTGCAATATTTAAAATCCTCTGAAATTTTAATATAAGTGCTCGCTCTTTTTTTATTGAACCACTCTTCCATGGTTTTGTTTTGTTTACTACTCAATGCCGCCTGTTGGATTTTCTGATAATCATCTTTCAAATTAGCACGATGCGGCTCTGTCTTAGAAATAAACTGAATCATTCGATAAGCCTGCTCTCCACTTGGTAAAGCATACAATGTAGGCTGTGAAATTTCACCCACCTTTAAATTTTCTGTAGCAAAATATAAACTAGGATCTAATTGATCTGTTGGAATTTTTGTAGTTCCGTCTTGTGAATTTTGAATTAAGCCGCCATTCCTTTTTGTTGCATCATCATCCGAAAACTTTGCTGCAGCATCTGAAAATTTAATTGAATTAGTAGAAACTAATGTAAAAATACTATCTAAATCAGATTTTGTCTTTCTTAAATCTGCTGGCCTGGTAGTTGGCTTAATTAATATATGACGAACGTTAACCTGCTCTCCTCTTCGCTCCACTAATTGAACAATGTGAAAACCGAATTCTGTTTCAACAATTTGAGATAATTCTCCAGGTTTCAATTTAAAGGCTACCGCTTCGAATGCTTTTACTAAAGATCCCCTACCGACAAATCCAAGCTCTCCACCGCTTTTAGCAGAGCCGTCTTGCGAATATAAAATAGCCAGTGTTCCAAAGTCTTCACCTTTAGCAACTCTTGCTCTTAGCTCTTCTAATTTGCTTTTAGCTTCGGATTTAGCTTCAGTACTTATTTGTGGTTTTTTAACGATTACAGCTAACTGAACTTCTTTATTGAAATAAGGCAAACTGTCTGTCGGAATTTTATCATAGAATTGACTAATTTCATTAGGCGTAATTGTTACACTTCTGGTAATTTGAGATTGCATGTTTTGTGCCATGATAACAGATCGAACATCTTCTCTTAAATCTGATTTAAATTCAATCACCGACTTGCCTAAAAACTGTTCCAATTTTTCTTGAGAACCAATTTGCGCAATAAAATAATTTAACCTTCTGTTTAATTCGTCTTCCACTTGACCTTCGCTCACATCAATACTGTCTAGCTGTGCTTGATTTTGCAATAGCTTTTGCGTGATTAAAGATTCTAGAATTTGGCATTTCAATTCTGGCTTATTGGCGTACCCTTGAGCAATGTATTGCGCAAATTGTCCATCAATATCAGATTGCAAAACAATGTTCTCTCCTAAAACAGCAACAATTTTATCTGCAATTTTTTCTTGGGCGAATGCAACAAGATTTAATGCTGATAAAACAATTAATAAGGTAATTTTTCTAGCTAATTTCATTTGCGTTTTATTTTTCATCCAAGTTTATTTCTACATCTTTCTCTGCAATCGCTTTTTGGTAAACACTTTGCTCCATGCTATTGATTAACGCCAATTTTCTTTTATTAATGATACTATTTCGAATGTTGTCTATTTCGAAAGACAAAGGAGAAATTTCTTCTCTGTACATAAAGTCTTTTACATGAACCAGGTAATTAAAATTTTGATCAGTAAATTCTAAAAATTTGCCACTTTGTAAAATAGCGTCTTCTGAAAATCTATTCAATGGCACCTTTGCTTGAAGCTCATCTAAATATTGCCAAGCAGTATCTGCAAATAAATAATCTGCTGCGAATTGCATGCAATAAGTTTCCAAGTCTGCTTTTTCACGAGGCTTTGAAGACTTGAACCATTTTCTTACTAAGTTTAACTGAGCTGCATTTTTAGGCAGCTTAACAAAAGAAGCTTTCACAATACTTTTCTTTAACTCGAAATTGTCTTTATTATTATTATAAAAATTAAGTAATTCTTTTTCGGTTACTAGGGTATCTAATTTTTGCTCTACAAGTTGTTGTTCATATGAATAAATAACTAAAGAGTTTTTGTAATTAGCTAATTGTTCTTCAATGCTTGCTTGATCTAAATTTGCATTGTCTAATGCTTGCTTTAAAATTACTTCTTGCTTAACCCAATTTTCTACATATGATTTTACAATCTCAATGCTGTCAGTTTTAGATGTGCCTTTTGGGACAATATTGATTAAGTCAGACGGCAATAGTTCTTTATCAAAAACACGTGCAATTGGTTTCTCTTTCGCAGCAATGACTCCTGTGATAAAATCACAAGCACTCAAAGAAAGTAAAATCAAAAAACCAATTACACGCATTTTTTAAAATCTATTTTGCAAACAAAGTGCGGAAAACCGAATCGTCTACTTGCACAGGATATTTTTGCTTCAATATAGCAATCCATTCTTTTTCTAATTTATTTTGATAGTCAGCTGTAACTGTACCCCTAACCTCATTTAACGCTTTAGTTTGTGCGTTAATTTTTGACCTAATTTTAACAAACACTACCGTATTGTTTGCAGTAATATTGTCTGTTACACCCTTTTTCCAAGCAAGGCCATCAACAATTGCATTTTCACCTTTTTCAAACTTGTCTGATTTTATAGAAAGGTTTAAAGGGTTGCTCTTGTTTATTCTTCTCAATAATGAATCTTCTGTGATTTTTTTGTTTTTAATTAATTTACGAACCTCGTTTGCGATACTTTCATTTGCACAAGTATAAATACTTGCATCTAAACGATCACCCCATTGGTAATTTGCTTTGCTTTGTTCGAAGAAACGCTCTAAGCCTACTGTATCTTTCACCGCAGCTGACCAAACTTTTTGATCAGTCAGTTCAAATAACAAAATCCCATCTCTGTATTCTTCCATTAATGTTTTAAATTCAGGATACTTTTGGTCTAATCTATTTTCTTCGTAATCAAGTAAGGTTTTATTTACAAAGTTGTCGTACGCCTCTTTTTTGGATTTAGGCATATTGTCTTTGAACATATTAAACTGGTATTGAGATAAGAAATCTGCATAATCAGCAACAGTATAAACTGTTGTACCTATAGTAAAAATAGGGTCTTTAGGGTTGACTGTTTCTTGTTTCTTAAATGCAGTAACCGCTAAAGATGAATCCGCTTTAGCATAGAACTTTTTCAAAGAAGCAGTTGTCTCAGAAAATTTATATTCATTTTTTAACTTAACAATAAATGATTTTTTATTCACATCAGCTCTTGAATCACGGCTAATTTTTGCTTTAATATCTGCTTTAGCTGCTTCGAAAGAAGGCAATGCTTTACGCTCTAGTAATTTTACAATGTGCCATCCATAAGAAGTAGTAAATGGCTTGCTGTAATCATTAACGTTTTTTAAAGCGAATGCTTCTGACTCAAATTCTGGGACCATTTTACCTGTTCCGAAAACCGGCAAAACTCCTCCGTATTTCGATGAACCTTTGTCTTCTGAATATTGTTTAGCAAGCTCTTCAAATTTTTGACCTGCTGCTAACATTTTATATACCTCGTTAATTTTATTTTGATTTCTTACAGAATCTTCTTTCGATAATTTTGCAGTTGCACGTAACATTATGTGTGCTACTTTCACTTCTCCTTGTGCTGGTCTTGCATCTACTACTTTTACAATATGATATCCATATTTAGTTCTAAATGGCATCGTTACAACTCCTTGTTTTGCTTTATAACATGCGTTTTCGAACGAATATACCATTGCAAAAACACTAAAGAAGCCTAAATCGCCTTTGTTGGTTTTCGCACTTGGGTCTTCTGAAGATTCCATAGCTACTTTTCCAAAATCTTCTTTCTTTTCTAAAATTCTTTTACGAATAGCCATGATTTTGTTGAAAGCGACTAAAGTATCTTTAGGACTTGCGTCTTCTTTGCAGGTTACTAAAATATGGCTCGCTCTAATTTCTTTTTTCGATCGATCATAAGCCTCCATAATTAATTGTTCGGTAACTTCTTTGTCAGTCAAATATGGCGCAGCTAACTGTTTGCGATAGCCCGCCAATTCTTTTCTAAACGAAGCTGCGGTATCCATTCCATAGCTTTTCGCTTCTAATACTTTTAACTTGAAATTTATGTATAGGTCTAAGTATTCTCTTAATGTTTTTTCGTCAGGATTTGCAGCTAATTTTGCGTTATTCTTCTTGAAAACATTTTCAAACTCTTGTTTTGTTACTTTGTCTCCACCAACAGTCATTAGCGTATTGGCATTTTGCGCAAATGCACTAAGCCCAATCAGCATTGCAGCAGCTGAAAAATAAATTTTCTTTGACCAAGTTAAATTCTTCATAAAAAATATGTTGTTTTAATAGTTTAGTTTTAGGTTTGCTAATTTATGACAATTTTCAATTGTTTCAACGATTTTGGGGCTTCAATTGGTATGTAAATTAAAAAAATGATACTTTTACCCATCGAACCATGGAAAATCCGCTACATTCTTCAAATTCTGCTGTTCTAACAGCCCTTTTAGGCACTGAGGTGTACTCCATTGTTGAAAGCAAGACGATAGTGCCAGCGCAAAATAATGAAGCGCCAATCACTCCATTTGAAGAAATTCAAGTTAGCCCTTCTGCGACAAATGAACAATCGGACGAAGCTATTCATTATGAGTACCTTGGCGAAAATAATAAGTACATTTTATTCCTGGTAGATTTACCATTAACTAAAGAAATTTTAAAGGATCAAGATTTATTATTGATAGAGAAAACATTGACCGCACTAAAACTTGAAATAAGAGATGTGGCTATTGTTAATTTACATCAAACCAAATACCTTCATTTTAAACTGATGAAAGATTTTTTCAGCACCAATAAAGTAGTGGCTTTTGGCATTGACCTCGGAAAGATTGGCATCAAAAAAGATATACCTAAAAATACGATTTCTCAGATAGAAGATTGTCCGTTTTTATTAGCGAGTTCTTTAGATGAACTTCGCACAGACCAAGCACAAAAAGTTATCTGGTGGTCTGCGATGAAATCTATTTTCTAAAAACCAATACTTTATTTAACAACAATCGAAATATCATTTTAAAGTGATTGAAGTTGTTTTTAAAATAGCCGAAATGATAATTTAAAATTTCGTATCGCTCCTTCAAACCCTTTCTCTTGTTAGTTTGTGACATGCCGCCATCTAAAAATTTAGACACTATAATTTTTGTATTACAAATACTTTTGGCTTGCTTTAAACAACGAATTAACCAATCAATGTCTGCACTAATTTTATAATTTATTTGGTAATTAACTGCAATACTTTTTTTAATAAAAACAGATTGGTGACAAACAATCATTCCCATTTGCAAATCTTTCCAATGTAAATTTGCTGGCGGTCGTAATCTTCTACTTCTTAAAACCTCTCCATCTTCATTTGTAATTGTAGTGTCGCCATAATATACATCTGCATTTTCTGCACACTGAAAAACTTTTTGAATGGTATCTACCTCATAAAATTCATCGCCGGCATTTAAAAAAATTAAATACGTTCCCCTGGCTTTTGCAATTCCTTTATTCATGGCATCGTAAATACCATTGTCTTTTTCGGAAAGCCAATAGTCGACACCACCAGATTTAACTATGTCAAGCGTTCGGTCTTTAGAGGCTCCGTCGATGATAATGTGTTCAATATTTTTTTCAGTTTGACTTGCAACCGAACGTAGGGTGCGCGCTATAAACTGCTCGCAGTTAAAAACCACCGTTATCACAGAAACCAATGGCATTGGGTGTGTATTCGTTTTGTCTGTAAATCTTAATCCGCCTTCTTGCATATCAAAAAAAACCCCCGGATGCAATCCGAGGGTATAAATATTTTATTGCTAAATATTATTTATTAGGTTTTCTTGCTTTGAACTTCTTAGCATCTTGTGATCCTAATCTAACCATTGCACAACGGAAGCCGATGTCTGAGGTAGATGCATCTTCATCCATGAATCTACGAACTCCTGGATTTAAGAAGTATGCACGATCGTTCCAAGAACCACCTTTATAAACTCTAGCTTTGTTGTTAATCATACTTGTAACACCATAAGCATACATAGACTCATCGTCAATGTCACCGCGTTTATCTGGACTAGCATAAGCGTCATAATCAACAACTCTTTTTACGTGTCCTAAACTGTCTTTTTCTGCAATGTTTCCATCAGCATCTAAAGCTGGTTTTGTATATACGTTTCCACGGAATGGATTGAAATCGCTTTTATCTTCTGGAGATAAAGGACGGTAAACATCCATTACCCACTCGCTAACGTTTCCTGCCATGTTGTACAAACCGAAATCGTTTGGCACAAACGCTTTAACTGGACCAGTAATATCATAACTATCGTTCAAGTAACCAGCTACCCCCATGTTATCACCACGACCTCTTTTATAATTGGCATACATAATTCCTTTACCTTTACCTTCTGGATCACGTGTAGTTAAACCATTCCAAGCATAAAGTCTTTTTTGGTTTACGTTTTCAAATTGAGAATTTCCTTTTAAAGCTTTTGCTGCATATTCCCATTCTGCTTCTGTAGGTAGGCGGTAATTTGGCAATAAAATACCATCCTCTAAACGCACTCTACGTGTAGGTTCTCCGTTCGGATCTAAGTTTTTTAAATTCTTTTTTACCATTCCTTCATATTGACCAGAAAGGTATGCTTGCGTATTGAAGTTGTCTTCGTTTACTTGATTTGGATTGTCTTTTAAAACACCTTTATCGATTAAAATTCTTTCGTTCACACGATCAGTTCTCCATGCACAATACTCATTTGCTTGTGTCCAAGAAACACCCACAACTGGATAGTTTTTATATGCAGGGTGACGTAAATAATTATCTACATAAGGTTCATTGAAACCAAGAGGATTTCTCCAAACCAATGTATCTGGCAATGCTTTTTCATATACTTCTGGGTAATCTGCACCGTATACACGCTTTAACCAATATAAATATTCTAAGTAATCTACGTTTGTTACTTCCGTTTCGTCCATATAAAATGAAGAAACAGAAACTCTTCTTTCGTAATTGTCGTTATCGAAAGCTAAATCTTGCTCCATAGAACCCATCACAAAAGTTCCACCTTCTATGAACACCAAACCTGGTCCTGTTGCTTGTTCTGCATCTTTATAAACTTGAAAGC
>JBDKFN010000010.1:0-43323 GCA_039798705.1 Bacteroidota bacterium | reverse complement strand
CTTTTATATAGATCATAAAATAATGATTTTGGGATTTCTCCGAAAGGCAAAAATAGTGATTTTTCCTATTTTTATTGTATTTTCGAATGAATTACCTGGTATGTTAAAGCAGAATTTACACTTAAAGCTCTTACAGAAATTATCTCCGCAACAAATACAATTCATTAAGTTGTTGCAGATTCCTACTGTTTTACTAGATTCTAGAATAAAAGAAGAACTGGAAGAGAACCCTGCTTTAGAAGATGGAAGCCTGTCTTCCGTAGATGAAATTCCCGAATATTCGCTCGATGAAGACCAAGAAATTCCGGAAGAAAGAGCCGAAAGTGCCGAAGCAGATGAGTTCAATATCGATGATTACCTCCAAGATGATGATTTAGATGATGGATATAAATCGATGTCTGATTACGATTCCGATGACGAAGAACAAAGAGAATTACCAGTGGCCATCACCACTTCTTTTCATGAAATTCTACAAACCCAATTGAATTTAAATGTACTTGCAGACCATGAGTATATTCTTGCAGAACATATTTTAGGAAGTTTAGATGATGATGGATACTTGCGTCGACCATTAACTGCGCTAGTAGATGACCTTGCTTTTTCACAAAACATCATTACCAATACCGAAGAAATTGAAACTTTGTTAAAATTGATTCAAGGCTTTGATCCAGCAGGAGTAGGGGCAAGGGATTTACAAGAGTGTTTATTGTTGCAACTCCAAAGAAAATCTACTGCACAGCCTGCCATTAAAATTGCGATAGATATTGTCAGTAATTACCTCGAAGAATTTACGCGCAAACATTACGATAAATTAGAAAAATCATTAGGGATAACAGAAGCAACATTGAAATTAGCAATTGCTGAAATTCTCAAATTAAATCCTAAACCAGGCAATTCTTTTGCAGATAATTCGAAGCAATTACAAATCATACCAGATTTTATTATTCGTAAAAACGAACAATATTTAATCCTAACATTAAACGCTAAGAATGCGCCAGAACTTAGGGTAAGTAGGTCTTACCAAGAAATGTTCCAGACTTATGATAAGGCGCAACAAAAAGATAAAAAACTCAAAGAAGCAGTTCAGTTTGTTAAGCAAAAATTAGATGCGGCAAAATGGTTTATTGATGCCATTAAACAAAGACAACAAACCTTGATTAAAACCATGAACGCAATTATGAATTTTCAGTATGATTATTTTTTAACTGGAGATGATAGAAAATTGCGACCAATGATTTTGAAAGATATCGCAGATCAAATAGACATGGATATTTCAACGGTTTCTCGAGTGGCAAATAGTAAATATGTTCAAACAGAATTTGGTACGTTTTTATTAAAATCTTTTTTCTCAGAAGGCATTCAAACAGATAACGGGGAAGAGGTTTCTAATAGAGAGGTTAAAAAGATTCTTGAAGAATGTATTGGTGCAGAGGATAAAAAAAATCCGCTAGCCGATGAAAAGCTTGCGGAAATTCTACAAGAAAAAGGATATAATATTGCTAGGCGTACAGTTGCAAAGTACCGTGAACAGCTAAACTTGCCGGTTGCACGCTTAAGAAGAGAAATGTAATTTTAAAAAGTTACGGTAATTTTAATTTCTTCTTTAGCTCTTTTTATTTTCACATCAACACTTTGTCCTTTGCTAAATAAGCTCAATCCTTTCATGTAATCTTGAATGTTATGGATTTGTAATTCACCCATTTGAATAATAATATCTCCTGTTTTCAATCCAGCTTTAGCAGCTGCTTTGCCTTCAGAAACCCCATCTAAGCGAAGTCCATCACCATCAAAAGCATAATCTGGTATTACACCAAGCGTAACTTTAAAAGTGCTGTTGCCAGTGCTGGTATTGTTTTTAGTTTGACGGAAGGTTAATTTTTCTGGATACTTTGCAATTTGTTTTGCTATGCTTGCAACAAAATTAATGACTTCTACTTCGCCGTTACTGTTAATTTTATTTGCGTCGTCACTGGGTTTATGGTAATCGTAATGTGTGCCTGTGTAGAAGTGTAATACTGGAATATCTTTTAAATAAAAAGAAGCATGGTCCGAAGGCCCCATTCCTGCTGAATCTGCTTTGTAACTGATATTAGCAATAACATTCGCTAAAATATTTGGAAACATTGGGCTAGTGCCAACACCAGACAATACAATTTTTTTAGTTGAATCATTTAAGCGGCCAATCATATCCATATTTAACATACATGTAATGGAATTCAAATTGATTGTCGGATGATTCGTAAAATATTTAGAACCTAAAAGTCCTTCTTCTTCTGCAGAAAAACAGATAAATAAAAAGTTAACAGATTCTTTATAGTTGTTTTGTGCAAATTGCCTAGCTAATTCCATAACGCCTGCTGTACCAGAGGCATTATCGTCTGCGCCATTGTGAATTTTATTTTTAGGATTTGGGTCTAATGAATTTCCAGCCAAGCCTAGTCCTAAATGATCGTAATGAGCTCCTACTACAATGGTATATTTCGCTTCATTATCCAAATAGCCAATAACATTATGTGCAGTTCCAACACTGGTCATTTCTGAATCTGTAGCATGTGGGTTTGTGCTCGATTTTAATGGAAATGCTTGTAAATAACCATCGGTACCTTTAGGCGCTAAACCCGATTTTTTAAAAGATTGAATGATATATTTAGCAGCAATTAACTCTTGCTTTGTACCAGGGTATCTGCCCTGTAACCTATCGTGGCTGAGGAATTCTATGTCTTTTTGAATTCTCTTTGCATCTATTTGAGCAAATGTTGAAATAGTTAATGCAAGGAATATTAATATTAAACTGCTAGTTATTTTTTTCATAATTTATTATTCTACCCAATCAGCTATAAATAAATTGGTGTCTTTGGTACCATGGTTATTTCTATTCGAAGAAAAAATAATTTTCTTTCCATTTGGTGAAAACATTGGGAAGGCATTAAACATACTTTTGTTGGTGATGCGTTCCAATCCTGTACCGTCTTCTTTAATCATGAATAATTGAAAATCATAACCTTTGCTAGAATGGTGGTTAGAAGAAAATACGATGTGTTCGCCATCTGGTGTATAGAATGGAGCCCAGTTGGCTTTACCTAATTGCGTTACTTGATTTAATGCTGAACCATCAACATTACAAGTATAAATTTCCATATTCGTAGGTGCAACCAAACCTTTAGCTAAAAGCGTTTTGTATTCTTCCACTTCTTCTGCACTTGTTGGCCTTGATGCTCTAAAAACTAATTTCTTGCCATCAGGCGAAAAGAAAGCACCACCATCATATCCTAATCCAAAAGTTATTTGTTTTTGATCTGAACCATCGATGTTCATGGTCCATAATTCTAAATCGCCAGAACGATCAGATGTAAAAACAATTTTATCACCAGTAGGAGATACCGTTGCTTCGGCATCGTATCCTGGAGAATTTGTAAGTTGTTTGCTGATTTCTCCTTTTAAGTTTGCTACAAAAATATCATAGCTTGGAGATACCTGCCATAAATATTTATGATCTGTTCTAGGCGCTGGAGGTGCTGGACATTCAGCTCCTGCAAGATGTGTAGAAGCATACAAAATTTCTTTATTGTTTGGCATAAAGAAAGAGCAAGTTGTTCTGCCTCGTCCCGTAGAAATCATTGGAGGACGATAGTTGGTATCTTTAGCTGCACTTTTAATATGCATGTTAAAAATTTGATCACACTTTAAACCCCACTGTGCATTATTAGATTGGAAGGATAAATTTTTCCCATCAAAACTAAAATAGGCTTCGGCATTATCTCCCCCAAATGTTAGTTGTTGGATGTTTTTTAAGTGGGGTTCAATATTTGCTTGTGCAAAAATAATTTTGCTAGATAAAACAAATGCAATTAAGAATATTTTTTTCATATAAATAATAAATGGCTACTCGTAGCTTATTTGTGTAACGCGATTGACAACATCTAATAATTGATCTTCTTTGAGCATTAAGTGTGTATGTAAACCCAATTGTTTAGCAGTAGTGATGTGTTGAGGGCTATCGTCTATAAATAAGGTTTCAGATTTAATCAATTGATGTTCTTTTATTACAAACTCAAATATATCAGCATTTGGTTTTCGCATGCCCATTAAATGAGAATAATAATCTTTCTCGAAATAATCTGTCATGCCATTGGTTAATTGAAACTCAGACAATAAATATTTTAAAATCCAATCGTAATGAATCGCATTGTTGTTGCTTAATAGAAAAGTTCGATAGTTTTTTTTTGCGAGTAATAAGGTTTCTAAATTCCCGCTTGGTATGCCCAATAACATTTTGTTCCAGGCTTCATCAATTACTTCATCGCTTAAATTTTCGGGTAAAAATTTTCGGATACCATCGCGAAATTCAGCTGGTTCCATTTCTCCTTTTTCAAATAAATCGAAAATCGGATTTTGTTTTAAATGACCAAAAAAATCACTTTCGGCTTTCAGACCAATGTCTTTAAAAGCTTGAATGGTTAGCTGATGGTCGATATCGAAGATTACAGCACCATAGTCGAAAATTATATTTTTTATCATTTTACAAAAGTTATTTACAAATGATTACATCAAATATTGCAGCTTTTCTGTGGTTACCTTTTACATCCCATCTGATATTTTGAATGGTTACCGTATCTCCATATTTTGCACGAGCAGTTTGCAATAAATCATAAGCTGAAACTCCTTTAGCGCCAAATTGTTTACCTTCTTTGTCTACCAATCTTTTACCTGATTTTTTAGCCATGGTACTAATGTATTTTGGACTGGTACATGCAGGTGCATTTGGCAATTCTTTTCCAATGGTTTGAATATTGCTAATTCCAGCACAAGAATGAATACTTAAAAAGGTAATGCAAGCTAATGTGAATTGTAAGGTTTTTTTCATGATTAATAAGATTATAATATGATATACATTGGCTAAGTTAATAATTTGATAGCTTGTTTAAAAGCACAAAGGTTGATGGGCTGCATTTTTGCAAAAAAAAAGCAGGAATAAATCCTGCTTTTTGATGTGGGCCCAGCAGGGCTCGAACCTGCGACCAAAAGATTATGAGTCTCCTACTCTAACCAACTGAGCTATGGGCCCTAAATCGGATGCAATTCTACGCAAATAAGTGATAAAATCCAATCAAATTGTAAAAATAGCCTTTAGTCAGCTAATTCATCTTCTTGATACATGTTGGCAATCTCGCTTGCAAACTTCTTTTCAATTACCCTTCTTTTGGTTTTCAATGTTGGGGTCATTTCTCCATCTTCTATGGTAAATGGGTTTCTCTTGATAATGAAGTTTTTGATTCTTTCAAATTTTGCAAGTTCGTTAGATAATTTTCTAATGTCCTCGTTTAACCATTGATGCATTGCTGCATCTTTGATAAAAATGTCATTTTCTTGAAAGAATGATTCAGACAAATTAAATTGTTCTTGTAAGCTTTCTTTAGCAGGAACAATAATTGCCGTAATGTATTCTTGTTTATCACCAATTAAAAATAACTGGTCAATTTTAGGCGATTTTAAATAGGTGTTTTCGATGGGGGTAGGGTATACATTTTTGCCAAAAGAATTGACGATCATGTTTTTTATACGATCGGTTATTTTTAGGTTACCCTTAAAGAATTTACCAACGTCACCGGTATGAAACCATCCATCGGCATCAATCACAGCGGCTGTATCGTCAGGTTTGTTCCAGTAGCCTTTCATTACGTTCGGCCCTTTTAATATAATTTCACCTTCTTTACTTTCGAAATTTGGATCAAAAGTATTCCAAGTTTGTTGTGTGTAAATTTCTTTGGTATCTGCATCCTGAATTCCAATTATCATTTCAGGAACAACACGTCCAACAGTTCCATAAACTTGACGATGGAATTCCGTAACTGCCATAACTGGTGCAGTTTCTGTTAAGCCATAACCTTCTAGTACTTTAATACCTAAGTTGCCAAAAAACTCCCCAATGTTTTGTGGTAATGCGGCGCCGCCAGAAATCATAAATTTTAAATTACCACCTGTTTTCGCTTTTATTTTTGAAAACACTAATTTATCTGCTAATCGATGTTGCATGTTTAGCAAAACACCAGCTTTTTTACCGTCTTCGGTTGCAAAACGATATTTACTACCTATAGCAATTGCCCAAACAAATATTTTTGTTTTCAATCCACCCGATGACAGGCCTGTTTTCATCGCTTTATCGTGAATCTTTTCGAGCAACCTTGGAACACAAGCCATAATAGTTGGCCTTACTTCCATCATGTTTTTTGCAAGTAATTCTAAGCTTTGCGCGAAAGCAATTTTACATCCTTTGGCTAAGCAAATATGATAGGTAGCAGTGCGTTCAAAAACGTGAGATAAAGGGAGGAAAGATAAAAATGTTTCTTCGCTATTGATATGAGGAATGTGCATTAAACTAACCTTAACATTGTGTACAAAGTTAAGGTGGCTCAACATGACACCTTTAGGCGTACCTGTGGTTCCAGAAGTGTAAATTAAAGCTGCTATATCATCGGGCTGAACGGCCGCTCTCATCTCGTCTATGCGGCTTTGGTAAGCATTTAGATGTTGTTGACCTTGCGCTATAACTTCTGATAAAGATAATATCGTTTGATTTGCTGAAAAGTCTTTTGTTATTTTTTGATAATCATCAAAAACAGGAATGATATGACTTAGCGTATTGCATTCCGCTGCAACTTTCAATACTTTCTTTAATAAAAATGGATTACCAATTAAGATGGCTTTACTGGTAGAATCATTAATGATATAAGCAACATCTTGTTCAGAAAGTGTAGGGTAAATTGAAACATTCGTGGCACCTAGTTGCTGTATCGCTTGGTCAAAATATATATAATCTGGACAATTATCTATCATCAAAGCCAATCGATCTGTTTTCTGAATGCCAATACTCAACAAGTAAGCAGAGATGGCATCAACTTTGGCTAGTGTTTCTTTATAGCTAATAGGAATATATTCATCTTTAACTTTATGTAATAAAAAAGTATGGGTTTCAGGATGAATGTATTTAACAACATTTCTAATTAACTGAGGAATGGTGGTTTGATCGGTTAATTGCATAGCTTTTGTTTAAATAAAAAAAGGTTTTTCAAAAAATGAAAAACCTAATTTAAAAAAAATATTTAAAAAACCTTAAACAGAGAAACTTTCGCCGCATCCGCAGGTTCTAGAGGCATTTGGATTGATAAAATTAAAGCCTTTACCATTTAAGCCATCTGAAAAATCAAGTTCAGTTCCTGCTAAATATAAAAAGCTCTTCATGTCTAAGACAATTTTATAACCGCTTTCGTCGAATTCTTGGTCGCCTTTTTTTATTTCATTATCGAAATCCAGTTTATACGATAAACCCGAACAGCCTCCGCCTTGAACAGCCACACGCAGAAAAAAATCTTCTGTTAGGTTGGCGTCTTTTCTCAAAGAATCAATTTTTGCTTTTGCTTTTTCTGTAACCGTAATCATGTTATTTCTTAGTGATGACTTTTTGGTAATTCAATTGCTTCCATACCATTTTTTACACGGTAATCGTTGATCGCAGATTTAATTGCGTCTTCAGCTAATACAGAACAATGTATTTTTACTGGCGGTAATGCCAATTCTTCTACAATGTCCATGTTGTCAATTTCCAATGCTTGGTCAATTGATTTTCCTTTTAACCATTCAGTTGCTAACGAAGAAGAGGCAATTGCAGAACCACATCCAAAAGTTTTAAATTTTGCATCGGTAATGATATTGTTTTGATCCACTTCAATTTGCAAACGCATTACGTCTCCACATTCTGGAGCGCCTACTAAACCTGTACCAACATTGCTTTTCGCTTTGTCTAATGTACCTACGTTTCTAGGGTTGTTATAATGATCTATTACTTTTTCTGAGTATGCCATATCTTTTTTTGTTTTAAAATTTAAATATTAATGTTCTGCCCATTCAACAGAATCTAAATCAATTCCTTCTTTAAACATTTCCCATAATGGGCTCATGTCTCTTAATTTAGTAACTGCTTTTTTCGTGCATTCTATTGCGTAATCAATTTCTTCATCTGTCGTAAATCTTCCTAATCCAAAACGAATAGAAGAGTGTGCTAAGTCGTCGTTTAAACCTAAGCTTTTCAATACATAAGAAGGTTCTAAAGATGCCGAAGTACATGCCGATCCAGAAGAAACTGCTAAGTCTTTCATGGCCATCATTAAACCTTCGCCTTCTACATATTTAAAAGAAATGTTTGCTACATGCGGTAAGCGATGTGCTGTATTTCCATTTACATATGCTTCTTCTAAATCTAATAATGATTTTTCTAAACGATCACGCATTACTGAAAGTCTTTGTGCATCTTTTTCCATGTCTTGCATCGCAATTTCACATGCTTTACCAAAACCTACAATACCTGGTACGTTTAATGTTCCAGAGCGCATGCCTCTTTCGTGGCCACCGCCATCCATTTGAGCAGTTACTTTAACTCTCGGATTTTTTCTTCTAACATATAAAGCACCAACACCTTTAGGTCCGTACATTTTATGTGCAGTAAAAGAAAGTAAATCGATGCCATCTGCTTCTACGTCAACTTGTATTTTTCCAACTGCTTGTGTTGCATCGGTGTGTAGTAAAACACCTTTACTTCTAGCAATTGCTGATATTTCTTTCATGGGTTGAACAACACCAATTTCATTGTTTCCATACATGATAGAAATTAAAATGGTTTGATCGGTAATGGCATTCGCTAATTCTTCAAGGTCAATTAGACCATCTGCTTTTACTTGTAAGTAAGTAATTTTAGCGCCTAATTTTTCAAGGTGCGCACAAGTATCTAAAATTGCTTTGTGCTCAGTAGTAGCAGTAATGATATGGTTTCCTTTGGCTGCATACATTTCAAAAACACCTTTAATGGCTAAGTTATTTGATTCTGTTGCACCAGAAGTGAAAATAATTTCTTTTTCAGAGCAATTGATCAATTTTCCGATCTGCTCTCTCGCATAATCAACGCCTTCTTCAGCTGCCCATCCAAAAGGGTGGTTTCTACTTGCTGCATTACCAAATTTTTCGTTAAAATATGGTAACATCGCTTCCAAAACGCGAGGGTCCATTGGAGTGGTTGCGTTGTTGTCTAGGTATATTGGTAATTGGATCATTTTTATTTAGACTTTATATAAATTGAGTACAAATATAGGGAATTTATTATCTTCAAAGCCAAATTTCGGGGTTTAAAATTTTCATTTTTTTTTAAATCTGACAATTAATTAGCTAGCTTGCCAATAAATCATCGATCAAATGAATAAAATAGAACACATCGGAATTGCTGTTAAAAGTATTGATGCATCAACAAGCCTTTTTGCTAAATTGTTTGCGAAAAATGCATATAAAAGGGAGGAAGTGTTGTCGGAAGGGGTAATGACCGAGTTTTTTCAATTGGGGGATAATAAAATTGAGCTTTTAGAGGCAACTAACCCAGAAAGTCCAATTGCGAAGTTCATTGAAAAAAAAGGCGAAGGAATTCATCATATTGCATTTGATGTAGATGATATTGTAGCTGAAATGAAAAGATTAAAAGAAGAAGGCTTTCAATTATTGGCTGAAGAGCCAAAAAGAGGGGCAGATAATAAGCTAGTTTGTTTTTTACACCCAAAATCAACCAATGGTGTTTTAATTGAACTTTGTCAAAGTATTGAATCTGAATAAAATAGCAGCTATTTTTTATAAATTCAATTTTCTTTGCATTTTTTGAAAGATTATCATACATTTGCAATCCTAAATTATTAGAATAGTAATGAAAGCAGAAATTCACCCAAAAAATTATAGAATGGTAGTATTCAAAGATTTATCTTGTGATTACTCATTTTTAACTAAATCTTCAATTGAAACTAAAGATACAGTAGTTTGGGAAGATGGTAACGAATATCCACTTGTTAAATTGGAGATTTCACATAAATCTCATCCTTTTTACACAGGTAAGTTGAAATTGGTAGATACAGCAGGTCGTATCGACAAATTCAAAACTAGATACGCTAAAAAAGACTAATTATAACCCTAAAGGTTGTTTTGTTAGAAAAAGTCCGAGTTTTACTCGGACTTTTTTTGTTTTCACAAAAGAGGATAATTATTTATCTTCAAAATTCAAGCTATTCACCTAATGCAATTATATTTGTTCTATGAATATTATCTTATTTGATGATCAAAATAGGGATAACCTATTACCCTTAGCTTTTACTAGACCAGTAGCCGATTTTAGGGTTGGTATTTTAACTATCAGGGAAAAATGGGCTAAGTTTTTTCAAGCAGATATTTCAGATGCAACAGTTAATTATTTGCAAGCCAAATTTCCTCAAAAAACTGCTGCACAAAATTTATTTATCAATGGGGCAGTATTGCCTAATCAAGCATTAAAAAATGCCATCGAAAAGCTCCAAGTTGGAGAAGCATTGGTAAATGGTGATTTGTTGATTGCGTTAAATACAGCGTCGGCGAATTGGCAAAATCAAAACGAAAAATCTATAACATTTACTGCGCCATATTTACATATTAAAAATTTAGCAGATGTATTTTCATTAAATGATCAAGCGCTTCGAGCAGATTTTGATTTGATCACGCAAGGAAGAAAATCGCAATTAGTGGACGAACATTCAAAAGTTATCGGTTCGCAATTATTTATTGAAGAAGGAGCGAAAGTAAGTTGCGCAATTTTCAATTCCGAAACGGGTCCAATTTATATTGCAAAAGATGCAGAAGTTTTAGAAGGCGCAATTATTAGAGGGCCTTTTGCTTTAGGCGAACACGCAGTGGTTAAGATGGCTGCTAAAATATACGGTGCTACTACCATTGGTCCACACAGCAAGGTTGGAGGAGAAATTCAAAATGCAGTAATTTTTGGATTTTCAAATAAAGGCCACGATGGCTATTTAGGAAATTCAGTAATTGGTGAGTGGTGTAATATTGGAGCCGACAGTAATAATTCTAATTTAAAAAATAACTATGCGGAAGTTAAACTTTGGAATTACCGCAGTCAAAATTTCAAGAAAACAGGTTTACAATTTTGTGGATTAATTATGGCCGATCATGCTAAATGTGGCATCAATACCATGTTTAATACAGGAACGGTTGTTGGTGTTTCGTGTAATATTTTTGGAGCTGGATTTCCGCGCAATTTTGTTGCCGATTTTTCATGGGGTGGTGCACATGGTTTTGAAACATATACATTAAACAAAGTTTTTGAAGTAGCGGAAAAAGTTTTTGAACGCAGGGGAATCGAATTTAATCAAATTGAAAAAGATATTTTAACAGCTGTTTTCGAACAGACTGAAACCTTTCGTAAATAATCATCATGAGAAGAAAAATAGTAGCGGGTAATTGGAAAATGAATAAAAATTACCACGAAGGAATGGAGTTAGTTGCGGAAGCGATGCACATGATTAACGATGAATTGAATACGGAAGTATTAACCATTTTTGCAAGCCCATTCATACATTTAGCAAGTGTGCAAAAATTAATTAATGGCTATTCGAATTTTGCTACTGCAGCACAAAATTGTCACCAGGAAAATTCGGGTGCGTATACGGGTGAAATTGCGGCAAGTATGATTCATTCTGTTGGCGCAAGCTATGTATTAATAGGCCATTCAGAGCGTAGGCAATATTTCAAAGAAGACCACGCTATGCTTGCTAAAAAAGTAGATGTTGCTTTGGCAAATCATTTAGCGCCAATATTTTGTTTTGGAGAATTAAAAGAAGAGCGTGAAACTTCTAAACATTTTGAAGTAGTTGCGAATCAATTAAAAGAATCTTTATATCACCTAGATGCTGCAGCATTTAGCAAAATTATATTAGCCTATGAGCCAGTATGGGCAATAGGTACAGGTTTAACAGCAAGTCCAGAACAAGCACAAGAAATGCATGCTTTTATACGTACTAATATTGAAACGCAATTTGGAAAAGAAGTAGCGGCTAATTGTAGTATTTTATATGGAGGAAGCTGTAACCCGCAAAATGCAAAAACATTATTTTCACAACCGGATATAGATGGTGGTTTAATTGGCGGTGCTTCTTTAAAGTCGCGCGATTTTACAACTATTGTTACCTCATTTAATTCCATTTAATATGAATGGTAATTTTATAGAAGCTAATTTTTTAGTAGCTGCAGAACAGGAATTTTTATCAGATTTATTGATGGATGGGCTGGCAAGCATTGGGTTTGATTCTTTCGATGCGAATGAAAATGGATTTTGTGCTTATATCCCTGAACACTTATTTGACGAACAGGCAATGGTTGATGCGCTTGCAGGATATGCAGCCGATTTTCAATTTACCTATACTATAAAAACCATTCCTTATCAAAACTGGAATGAAGTTTGGGAAAGTAATTTTCCGCCAGTGGTGGTAAGTGAACAGGTTTACATCTATGCCGATTTTCATCCAATGCAATCGCAATATCCACACCAAATAAAAATGCATCCTAAAATGGCATTTGGTACAGGGCACCACGAAACAACTTTGCAAATGGCTGAACAATTATTAACGCTAAATGTAAAAGGCTTAAATGTTTTAGACATGGGCTGTGGCACCGGAGTGCTGGCCATCCTCGCAAGTCAGATGGGGGCAAAGACCATACTTGCGATAGATAATGATCCAATTGCAAGCAACAGTTGTAAAGAGAATTTTGAAATCAATCAAATTAGTGGCGAAGTAATTTGTGGTGATGCACATTCGATTGCTGGTATGCATTTCGATTTAATTTTAGCCAATATTAACCGTAATATTTTAATTAATGACATGGCTTCCTATGCAGCTGCGCTGGTGAATGGAGCCACTATATTGTTTAGCGGTTTTTACCAAGAAGATTTAGTTTATATTCAAGCTGCTGCAAAAGAGAATGGTTTGACTTATCAATTTCATTCTTCTAAAAATAATTGGGTAGTTGCAAGATTCATCAAAGCAGTTTAAGTTTTTTTTTCAATGAAGTTAAAGTTATTGCTGATCATTTGCTTTTTAGGTTGCTTGAGTATTACTGCTATAGCCCAGCCTAAAAGTTTCTCGTCCGATCCTACCAAATTTATGGCTGAATTAAACGATTATTTCCGTGATGCAAAAGTGAACGATGAAACCAAAGATGCGTTTCAAAAATTCAAGAAGAATTACGAGTTAGTTTTTAATTCAGAACAACAAAATCAATTGTTAACGCTAGCCATTAAAATGGCAGAGCGAAAAATGAAGGCAGAGCAAGAGTACCTCGATTGGATGGTTACATTTAACGACATTGCGCAATCCGAATACAGTCAAGGGTTTGCAAAGACCACGCAAATTTTAACAGCATTATTACCTAAGAAAAATAAAGACGCCGCTAATTTTTTAAACTTTAGCGCTGAATTTTTTAAAGGTCAGATTTTGCAGCGTTCTAAAAGCG
Organism: Bacteroidota bacterium; assembly: GCA_039798705.1. GTDB lineage: Bacteria > Bacteroidota > Bacteroidia > Sphingobacteriales > Sphingobacteriaceae > CAIKLP01. Next base: position 29,961 of record JBDKFN010000010.1, on the reverse strand, counting down.
TTAAATGGTATTTCACTACCAATAATTATGAAATGATTTTCGATTCCATTCCGAAAATTAAAACCATTGGGAAAATTAATTTAATTGCCGAGTCTAGGGGTGATCGTTCTGTAATTTATGAAACAGAAGGAGTGTATTACCCATTAAAAAAAACATGGAAGTCAAAAGCTGGAACTGTTAATTGGTCGCGAGGTGGGTTAGATTCTACCATTGTATACGCCAGTTTAAAAAATTATACCATCGATTGCGCAAAGTCTGATTATACTGCAGATTCGGTTTTGTTCTTTCATAAACAATTATTTAAAACCCCATTAATTGGTCGATTTGAAGATCGTTTGAGCACCAATAATACGCCAGCAAATGCGACATATCCAAAGTTTACAGCTTATGAAAGAAACTTTGAAATCAAAGATTTTTTTAAAAATGTAGATTACCATGGAGGCTTTAGTATGGCGGGGAGTAAGCTTTATGGAATTGGAACCGACGATCAGAAAGCATCTATTGCCATTTATGTAAACAATAAAGTTGCACTCAAAACATTTTCGAACGCTTTTATTTTACAAAAAGAAGAGATCATTTCTTTGCCAGCAGAGGTTTCAATTTATCTCGAGTCCGATTCAATTTATCATCCGGGAATTGAGTTTAGATTTAATGCAAAAGAAAGACAAGTAGTGCTTTTGCGTAAAAAAGATGGAATTGCAGGAGCTGCTTTTTTTGATTCCTACCACCAGATGACTTTCGAAGTGGAGCGCATGCAGTGGGATATCGATAAAACAGAAATTGAAATGGGAATGATCAAAGGTAATTTCCAACAAGAATCTTATTTTGAATCTAAAAACTTTTATAAGCTCGCAAATTTTAGAAAAGTTTCAGGAATTGGGGAGGTAAATCCACTTACAATTTTAAAAAGAATTGCTACACAACAACAATCAAACGAAATTAGTATTGCGAGTTATGCTGCAGCTGTAAAATTAAGAGAACAAGATGTAATTGGATTGCTACGTTCATTGGTAGAGTCTGGTTTTATTGGTTTAAATGAAAATAGGGGTTGGATTTTTGTAAAAGAAAAGACCTTTAATTATATTAAAAATGAAGCAGGTAAATTAGATTATGATGGAATTAGATTTGCATCGTTATCTAGTCAAAGCATCAATGCAAGATTGAATTTGCTCAATAAAGATTTAGATATTGTCGGCGTTGAGCAATTATATATGAGTGATTCGCAAAGCGTTAATATTCGTCCTGCGGGAGGTTTTTTGAAAGTGAAAGCCAATAGAGATATGGAGTTCAATGGTAAAGTTCATGCAGGTACACTTGATTTTTATGGCACTAATTTCACCTTCAACTACAATCGTTTCACCATAGATATGCCTAAAGTTGATTCAATGAAAATCAAAATTTTAGGAAAAGAAAACTTCAATGGTAAAAGAGATTTAATTAGTTTAAAAACTGTTTTAAGAGATATCAACGGTGTCTTGTACATCGATGACATGGATAATAAATCTGGTTTGAAAAAATATTCACAATATCCGTTGTTTCAAGCAAACAGTGTTTCTTATGTTTATTACGATTATCCCCATGTTCAAAAAGGTGTTTATAGACGCGCAGATTTTTATTTCAAAATCAATCCATTCATGATTGATAGTTTGGACGACATAAGTGCTACAACAGGTTTAACGTTCCCAGGTAATTTCCATTCAGGAGGCATTTTCCCAGACTTTGACGAGACATTAACCTACCAACCGGACACTTCGCTAGGTTTTATTACTTATACGCCTGAAGGAGGTTATCCGTTGTATAAAGGTAAAGCGAAATACGAAAATCAAATTCATTTAAGTGATAAAGGTTTATACGGAAAAGGTAAAATTGATTATTTAGCTTCTGTTACTTTTTCTGATCAATTTTTATTTTTACTCGATTCAATGAATGCATCCATTGATCGTTTTGATTTGAAAAGACAAAAGTCAAATCCTTTGGCTAAATCAATTCAGTCTTATATGCATTGGGAGCCTTATGAGGATAGCATGTTCGTGAAGAGTTTAAGTATTCCAACCGATTTATATGTTGGGAAGAATAACTTTAACGGAACCATTTGTTATACACCGAATGCGTTGAATGGCAATGGGTGGTCCAATATTAAAGGTGCTTCTTTATTCTCTCGATATTTTGTTTTCAATCCGGATGACTTTACCGCAGCGCAAAGTATTGCAAAAATCAATGCAATTGATACAACGAAGTTAGCTTTAGAAGCTGGGAATGTACAATCAAAAATTGATTTTATTGCAAAACAAGGTAGCTTCAAAACAAACGAGCGCAATGCTTTCGTTAAATTCCCTGCTAATAATTATGCAACTACTTTACCTGAATTTATTTGGTATTTCGATTTGCAGCAAATTACCTTTGCTAAGGGGAATACGCCAGCTGATGCATATTCATTTATATCTACTCATCCATTGCAAGACTCATTGAATTTTGAAGTGGATCATGCATTGTATAATTTAAAATCTGTTGATTTGAAAATTGACGGCGCAGAAAAAATAATTGTTGCTGATGCAGAAATTAGACCACATGATGCACATGTAGAAATTTTTGGAGATGCCATTATAAGACGATTAGATACTGCCACTATAATTGCAAATACAGAAACAAAATACCATCAACTTTTTGATGCAAAAGTAGACATATATGCAAGGCGTAAATACAACGCAAATGCTTATTATGCTTATAAGACAAAGCTAGATACCTTAGGTCAGCTCATTCATTTTGAAGAAATAAAAGTAGATTCTTCTTACGCAACATTAGGGAAAGGACAAATTGTAGATTCGATGCAATTTTTCTTAAATGCAAAATTAAAATACAAAGGTGATGTTTATTTACATGCTGCTAATCCTTATTTGGATTACGATGGATTTGTTAAAGTGAATACCAAAAGCACCGTTATTAAATCTCAATATTTTAGATATAAAGGATTCATCAACCCAGACACAGTTCAGTTAGCGATCAACGATCCAAGAGATGAAAACAAAAACAAAATTTATTCAGGGGTACATATTGGTATAACTAATTATGAATCTTATGGTACATTTTTAAGTAAAAAAATCGAACCAAATGATGTGGATGTGCTAAATGTAGAAGGTAGTTTGATATATGATGAACAACAAAAGTTATTTAAAATAGCCCAAGCAGACAAACTATACGATTCGGTATTGAAAGGACCTTATTATTCTTTTGATGAAGAAAAAGACGAAGTATTTGCAGAGGGGCCAATCAATTTAGGCGTTGATTTTGGTACTAAATTGAAAATTCAATCTGCTGGAAATATAACCAGTAAAGTAGCAGAAAATGTGAGTAGCGCTGATGTTGTGATTGCCTTAGATTTTGAATTTTTGAAAGAGGCTACACAATTCATGCACAAAGACATAGACCTAAATGGTTATGAAGCGGATCAAGATCGTAAAGACAGACCTGCATTTGATAAAGCGATTGCTGAATTATTATCAACCAAAGAAAGCAATAAGTTTTTAGAGGCGGTACATCAAGGTGGTGCATATAATTTACCTAAATTATTTAATAGTGGTTTAGTTATTTCTGATGCTCAATTAACTTGGGATCAAACTCGCAGGTCGTGGCGCTCGAATACCGATAAAATAGGTATCATGAGCAGTTATGACAAAACCATTAATAAAACATTTAAAGGTTATGTTGAAATTGTAAGAAAGCGTAGCGGGAATATTTTAAATTTATATTTTGAGTTGACACCTGATGTTTGGTATTTCTATACTTTCCGTCAAGGACAAATGGAAGCGATATCTTCGAATACAGATTTCAATAAAATATTAACAGAAAAAACCAAAGGTGATTCGCCTTATAGTATTTCTGCAATGAAAAGAAAGTTAGATTTTGTAAGGTCTTTTTAAATTAAATAAATGAAAATACATTTTATTGCAATTGGTGGAAGTGCCATGCACAACTTAGCCCTAGCGCTTCATAAAAAAGGATATCAAGTAACTGGTTCAGATGATGAAATTGTAGAACCTTCTAAGTCTCGATTAGCGTCCTATCAATTATTGCCAGCCCAAGAGGGTTGGAATGAATCGGCAATTACGCCCGATTTAGATGCAGTAATTTTAGGCATGCATGCGCGTGCTGACAATCCAGAGTTATTGAAAGCAAAGGCTTTGGGCTTGCCAATATTTTCATACCCAGAATATTTATACGAACAATCAAAAGATAAATTAAGAGTCGTAATTGGAGGTAGCCATGGAAAAACTTCAATTACTGCAATGATTTTACATGTGTTAAATGCACATCGTTTTCCAATTGATTACATGGTTGGCGCTCAATTACGAGGTTTCGATACCATGGTTAAAATTACTTCCGAAGCAAAAACTATTATTTTAGAAGGTGACGAATATTTATCATCACCAATAGATCGAAGACCAAAGTTTCATTTATACAAAGGTCACGTTGCGGTGCTCAGTGGAATTGCATGGGATCACATCAATGTTTTTCCAACTTTTGAAAATTACTTAGATCAGTTTAGGCAATTCATTGATACATTAGAACCAAATGCTGTTTTAATTTATGCTGCTAGTGATGCGGTGTTAAAAGAGCTTGTGGAGAAACATGAAAGAAATGACATTCGTAAAATTCCATATTTAGCGCATGAAGCAAACACTAAAGATGGCATTACTTATTTAATAACCCCTGAAAGCCTTGTTCCGCTTAGTATTTTTGGCGCACATAATTTACAAAATTTAAATGCAGCAAAATTAGTTTGTACCGAATTGGGTATTAGTGCAGCTGATTTTTATCAGCACATACAAACGTTTAAAGGCGCATCCAAAAGATTAGAACTCATTGCGCAAAATGAAACTTGCAATGCATACAAAGATTTTGCGCATTCACCATCTAAATTAATGGCAACAACTGCAGCAGTTAAAAATCAGTTTGAAAACAGAAAATTAATTGCTTGTATGGAGTTACATACTTTCAGTAGTTTAACAGCGGAGTTTTTAAAAGAATACCACGGCTGTATGAATACTGCAGATGAAGCCATTGTTTATTTTAATCCACATACCATTGAACATAAAAAATTAGCACCTATTTCGATAGCGCAGGTGAAAGATGCATTTGCTCGCGAGGACTTAGTCGTGTTTACAGAATCTACTAAACTACAAGCTTATTTACAGTCTAAAACATGGGAAAACTGTAATTTGTTGCTCATGAGTTCTGGTAATTTTGATGGTATAAAAATGGAAAGTTTTGCAGAAGACTTACTTCAACGTTAGATTTCTCGTCAAATTCGGTCAATTTGTGAAGAATTGTTTCAGTTTTTAATTTGTAAATGCTTGATTTACTGAGTATAAATAGGCTATTGTGGATATCTTGATAATTCGGAAAAACTTCTTCACATAGTCAATTCGCAATTTTTATAAATTTATATTTGCATTTAAAGCAAAATAATGGCGAATAAATTAAAATCAGCATTGCCTAGAGATATAGAGGAGCAAGAATCGGAACCAGTTTCGAAACCAAATGCTGCACCCAAAAAATCAGAAAAGGCTAATACCGTAAAATCAAATAATTCAGTAAAAGCAATTTCGCTTTTGAATTTCTTTACCGATGGCAGAGCAATTAAAATGGCAGGTTTGCTGTTATTGCTATTGTCGCTTTATTTCTTTGTCGCTTTCTGTTCATTTCTTTTAACATGGCAAGACGATCAAAGTGTTGTTGCAAATGCATCACTTAACATTTTGTTCGATGCGGAAAATAACAAAGTAGAAAATTGGTTAGGAATTATTGGTGCAATGATTTCTCAAATATTTATTCACCGTTGGTTTGGTATTGCATCTTTTATATTTGTATTTAGCTTTTTCATTTTAGGCTACCGAATATTATTTAAAGTAGCACTTTTAAATATTACCAGAAGTATAGCTTATTCCTTGTTTCTATTGGTTTTCATCTCTACTACACTAGGTTTTATTTTAAGTTTTATTACCACAGATTACTATTTTTTAGCGGGTGGTTATGGAATTACTATTAATGCTTATTTAAATGTAATTTTAGGTAAAATAGGTACTGCAGGTTTGTTGGCTTTTGTAGGAATCAGTTGCTTGGTTATTGCATATAACTTTGATTTTAAATCGCCAATTAATAAAATTGAAAAGCGAATCATTGATACGTTAGACGAAGAAGAATTATTACCTGTTGAAGCAAATCGCAAAGCAGAATTAATTCAACCCGAATTTGAAGCAAAGCCTACCTCTGTAGAATTTCCGATTTTAAATAAGCCTTTAACTGAAGAACAAATGCCTGTACTTAAACAGACATTAGCGTCGCAGTCATTAATTGAAAAGGAAGAGGAGCTGACAATCGAAACTACTCCAATCAAAGTTGCACCAATTGAAGCAGCGGTTGAAGATGAATTTGAAACGGTAAGTTTTAAGAAAACTCCTGCAGTTGAAACGGAAGAAGTTCCTTTAGAAATGGCTATTGTAGCCCCTATACAGCGCGATGAAATAGGTAGCCCGAGTGATACCGATTTATTAGCAGCAAACTTGGTAAAAGAGCTTGGAGAGTATGATCCTACACTTGATTTATCTTCCTATCAATACCCTACACTAGACCTATTAGAAAACTATGGTAGCAGTAAAATTGCTGTCAATACAGAAGAATTAGAACGCAATAAAAATAGAATTGTAGAAACTTTAGGACACTATAATATTGACATTGCAAAAATTAAAGCAACCATTGGTCCAACAGTAACACTTTACGAAATTGTTCCTGCAGCTGGTGTGAGAATTTCTAAAATTAAAAATTTAGAAGATGACATTGCTTTGAGTTTATCAGCATTGGGTATTCGTATTATTGCGCCAATTCCTGGAAAAGGAACAATTGGTATAGAAGTGCCCAATCAAAATCCTGAAATGGTTTCGATGCGTTCGGTATTAGCATCAGAAAAATACCAAACCACCACCATGGACTTGCCAATCGCATTAGGTAAAACAATTTCAAACGAAGTATATATTGCCGATTTAGCAAAAATGCCGCATTTATTGATGGCTGGAGCTACAGGTCAAGGTAAATCAGTTGGTATCAATGCCTTATTGATTTCACTTTTGTATAAGAAACATCCATCTCAAATTAAGTTTGTAATGGTCGATCCGAAAAAAGTGGAGTTGACTTTGTTTAGAAAAATTGAAAGACATTTCTTAGCAAAACTTCCAGGTGATGGCGATGCAATCATTACCGATACCAAAAAAGTAGTACATACTTTAAATTCATTGTGTATCGAAATGGATCAACGTTATGAACTATTAAAAGATGCGCATGTTAGAAATTTAAAAGAGTATAATGTTAAGTTTATTGGTCGCAAATTAAATCCGCAAGAAGGTCATCGCTATTTACCATATATTGTTTTAGTGATTGACGAGTTTGCAGATTTAATGATGACAGCTGGAAAAGAAATTGAAACACCAATTGCAAGATTAGCGCAATTGGCAAGGGCAATTGGAATTCATTTAGTCATTGCAACTCAAAGACCATCGGTTAACGTAATTACTGGAACTATAAAGGCCAACTTCCCAGGTCGTTTAGCATTTAGGGTGAGTTCTAAAATTGACTCTAGGACAATTTTAGATGCGGGTGGTGCAGAACAATTGATTGGTCGAGGAGATATGTTACTTTCAACAGGTAGCGATATTATCCGATTACAATGTGCCTTCGTTGATACACCCGAAGTGGAAAAAATTACCGATTTCATTGGCTCACAAAGGGCTTATGCAAGTGCGCATATTTTACCAGAATACATTGACGAAACTGCCGAGGGATCTGCTAAAGATTTTAATCCAGACGAACGCGATGCGTTATTTGAGGATGCCGCAAGACTTATTGTAATGCATCAACAAGGTTCTACTTCTTTAATTCAAAGAAAATTAAAGTTAGGATATAACCGTGCAGGTCGCATCATTGATCAATTAGAAGCCTTTGGTATAGTAGGGCCTTTTGAAGGTTCTAAAGCAAGAGAGGTGCTCATTAAAGACGAATACGCTTTGGAGCAACATATTAATACATTGTTAAATAATAATAAAGGATAATTAAATGTCCTACAGAATAATGAAGAAGTTAGTTTATATTTTATTTGCTTTAGGATACTTGCAAATTCAATTAGCCAATGCACAAGTTGATAAAAAAGCAGCAGCCATTTTATCAGGAGTGAGTGCAAAATATAAAAGTTATAAATCCATTAATGTTGATTTTGCTTATACGTTAGAAAATCCTTCTGCTAAAATTAAGGAAACGCAAACAGGGAATTTAATTTTATCGGGCGCAAAGTATCGTTTAAATATTGCAGGTCAAGAAGTAATTTGCGATGGAAAAACAACTTGGACTTACATGAAGGAAGCAAAGGAAGTGCAAGTAAATTCAGTAGATGCAAACGAAGACGGAATTAAACCTGCTGAAATTTTTACCATGTACGACAAAGGGTTTTTAATCAAATTTGTAAACGAAAGTCAAGTAGGAGCTAAGGTGTTGCAAAATTTAGAATTGACACCTACCGATAAATCGAAAGCATTTTTTAAAATAAAATTGACAGTAGATAAATCGGCAAAGCAATTGGTGAAAAGTGTCATTTTTGATAAAAACGGGAATAGGTATACTTATGTAATTAAAAACTTTAATGCCAACACCGCAGTTAGCCCAAGTACTTTTACCTATGATGCTAAAAAATATCCTGGGGTAGAATTAGTAGATTTAAGATAATTATTATTCAAAAATATTCATGAAAGCAAACCAATCAACACTCGATAAAATCGAAGATTTATTCAAAGCTTTAGGTTATAAAGTACGTTACGAGCGGGGTAATTTCAAACCTGGTTCTTGTGTGCTATTGGCTTCAAAGGTTGTAGTGGTAAATAAATTTGCTACCACAGATGTGAAAGTTGCTGCATTAGCAGAAATCATTGCTCAACTTGAATTAGACTTAACGAATTTAGACGAACAACAAACTAAATTTTTAAATTCTGTTCAACAAGAAAGTTTCGCTTCGTGAAAATAACCTTCCTCGGCACCGGTACATCTCAGGGAGTTCCAGTAATTGCATGTCAATGTGCAATTTGTACTTCTATTGATAAAAAAGATAACCGTTTGCGGAGTTCGGTAATGTTAGAAATGCAGGATAAAGTATTTGTGATTGATGCTGGTCCAGATTTTCGTTACCAAATGTTGAGAGAAAAGGTCAATCAATTAGATGCCATCCTATTTACTCATGAACATAAAGACCATGTTGCAGGTTTAGACGACATCAGAGCCTTTAACTTTAAACATGACAGGGAAATAGACTTGTATGCAGAGAAAAGAGTACAGCAAGCTTTAAAAAACGAATTCTCTTATATTTTCTCAGATTTACAATATCCAGGTTTACCACGCGTAATTTTAAATGACTTAACGGAAGATCCAATTAACATTCAAGGAGTAGGAGTAACGCCAATTAGGGTTATGCATTACAAATTACCAGTACTGGGTTTTCGAATCAATGATTTTACGTATATCACAGATGCCAAAACCATAACAGCTCAGGAGAAAGAGAAAATCAAAGGTTCAAAAGTATTGGTTTTAAATGCACTTCGAAAAGAAGAGCACCTTTCTCATTTTACTTTTGAAGAAGCCATTGATTTGGCTTTAGAGTTAAATTGTGAGCAAACCTATTTCACACACATTAGCCACCAACTTGGCCAGCATGCAGCAGTTGAAAATGAGTTGGCTAAATACAACGGAAAAATTGCATTGGCATTCGATGGCCTGAGTTTTTCTATCTAATTAATTCGCTTTTTTATAAAATAAAAGTCTTTTTTAAGGATAAAATTGAATTTTTCGATTCAATTATGACACTTAAAATTCTGTAAATAAGCAGAATCGTATTTTTTTTCACTTTTTCTTGATATAAAAGCCAAATTCTCTATATTTGCAGTCCACAATCACAAGCGAAAGTAGCTCAGTTGGTAGAGCACGACCTTGCCAAGGTCGGGGTCGCGAGTTCGAATCTCGTCTTTCGCTCCAAATTAAACCCCTCTCCGGAGGGAATTTTTTTTGAAAGAGTTTACCAATTTTGATTCGTCAAAATGCCTGGGTGGTGGAACTGGTAGACACGCAGGACTTAAAATCCTGTGACCCTTATCGGTCGTGCGGGTTCGATTCCCGCCCCAGGTACCAAAAGCCAATTAGCTCAGCTAATTGGCTTTTTTGCTTTAAGCCAAAACCTTCGTGTAATATTATTGTTAAAATAGCATCAATAAACTAAAAAAACTTTTTTTAAAGTAAAAGTTTCCATAGTTTTGCGCCCGATATGGAATTACAACAAAGGATTTTACATAAAGCAGACGAGTTATTTCGCACCTATGGCATCAGGAGTGTCACGATGGACGATTTAGCTAAAGCTTTAGGCATTTCTAAAAAAACGTTGTATCAATCGTATTCAGATAAAGATTTATTGATACTTGAAACGGTTGAAATGACCATCTCAAATCATTATACAGGTATTCAAAGTTGTAAAGGTGTTGCTGCAGAAAATGCAATTCATGAACAATTTGCCATCAATGAATTGTTAGGCAAAATGATGCATGGCATCAATCCAATTATGTTTTACGATTTACAAAAATATTATCCGAGCATCTGGAATAGATTTTCAGAATTCAGGAATAAAAAAATCTTAGCATCTATCCAAGACAATATTTCGAGAGGCATTAAAGAGGGTTTATATCGAAATGATTTTGATGTTTTAGTGCATTCGAAAATGAGACTAGCTGAAATTGATAGCTGTTTTAAATATGACATCTTTCCTCCAGCAAGCTTTTCAATTGTTCAAGTAATGAAGCAATCAACAGAAATGTTCTTGTATGGAATGGTTACTCCTAAAGGATATGAATTGATCAATCAATATAAAAATATAACAGAAAAATAAATATACAAATGAATCTTAAAACCAAATTAGTAGGATTTTTAATGTTGTTATCAAGTGCAATTTATGCGCAATCTAACACAACTTATGAATTCAGCTTGCAACAAGCCATTGATTATGCATTGCAAAATCAAAATGCAGTAAAAAACGCAAAGCTTGACAAGCAAATTTCAGAGCAAAAAGTAAAGGAAACAATTGCACTTGGTTTGCCGCAAGTCAATGGTAAAGCAACTGCTCAAAAGTTTCTTGACATCCCAACACAAGTTATCCCCAATTTTATTTCACCATCTGTTTATGGTGTTTTAATTGATAATAATGTAAAAGATGGCAATGGCAATCCAATCAAAATGCCTGCTGGTGGATACAGTAATATTGAAGCAAAGTTTGGTACCACTTATAACATGAGTTATGGTATTGATGTTTCTCAGTTAATATTTGATGGTAGTTATTTAGTTGGATTACAAGCTTCTAATGTATATAAAGACTTAACGGTTAAAGCACTTGAAAGGACTCAAAACGAAGCAAGAGTTGCCGTTACAAAAGCATACTATGCTGTTTTGGTTGTTCAAAAATCAAGAGAATTATTGGATGCAAATGTAATTCGCTTAAAAAAGACATTAGACGATACAAAAGCATACTATCAAAACGGATTTGCAGAAAAAATTGATGCAGATCGTTTAACGGTAATATATAACAATATCGTAACGGAACGTGAAAATTTAGAAAGAGTTTATTTGGTTACCAATAATCTTTTGAAGTTTCAAATGGGAATGCCGATTGCTGCTGAATTAAAATTGACAGATCAATTATCGGAAGTTTTGGCGGTTGAAAATGTGCCATTAGAAGGACCAAATGTTCAGGCTCGTGTTGAATATCAATTAGTGAAAACTCAAATGCGTTTAATGGAATTAGATTACAAACGTAATATTTTCTCTAGAATGCCTACAGTTGCTGCATTTGGAACATTATCTAAAAATGCACAAAATAACGATTATACCAAATTATCAGATAAATTATATCCTACATCTATTGTTGGTTTAAGTGTAACCATTCCAATTGTTGGTTCTGGTAAAAAGTACTTTCAAACTAACCAAGCAAAATTTGCTTACGAGAAATCTAAAAATGATTTAAAGAATTTAGAAAATGCATTGACTTTAGAATCTGCTTCAGCTCAAACAAATTTCAAAAACAATACGGGGCAATTAAAAAACCAGACTAAAAACATGGAACTAGCCACTGAAGTATTGAGAGTAGCAAAAATAAAATACAATCAAGGGGTAGGGTCTAGTTTAGAAGTTGTTTCGGCAGAAACAGCATTGAAAGAAGCGGAGAACAACTACATCGCTGCTTTATACAATGCATTAATTGCTAAAGTAGAACTAGACAAAACATACGGTAAATAATCTCAAAATAAAATAATACGTAAAAAAATATATGAAAAAAATAATTTTAATCTTCGTTTTAGCTGTCGCTGTCATTTCTTGTAAAAAAACTGGATCTGATGCGAAGAAATCTGAATTAGCAACACTTAAAAAGCAACAAGCTGAATTATCTGCTAAAATTCTTAAAATAGAAGAGGAGCTAGCAAAAGAAAATCCTGAAGCAAATAAAAAAACGCATTTTGTTGAATTGCAAAAAGCTACTAAAGGAACTTTTACGCATTATGTAGAGGTACAAGGTAAAGTTGAGTCTGAACAAAATGTAAATATATTACCACGTGCCATGGGTCCAATTACCAATGTGTATGTAGAACCTGGCGCTTCTGTTAGAAAAGGTCAATTATTAGCAACTATTGATGATGCTATTATTCGTAAATCTATTGATGAGTTGCAAAACCGTTTAGATTTAGCAACAGTTGTTTACAATAAACAAAAGAATTTGTGGGATCAAAAAATAGGAACTGAAATCCAATTTTTACAAGCTAAAAATAATAAAGATGCATTGGAACGTTCAATGGCAACCGCTAATGAACAGTTGAGTTTAACAAAAATCAAGTCACCAATTAATGGTACAGTAGATCAAGTTGATATTAAAGTAGGAGAAATGGCTAATGCTATGAAACCTGCAATTAGAGTGGTGAACTTACAACAATTGAAAGTTACAGCTGAGCTTGCTGAAAGTTATTTAAAAGCAATTCAAATTGGTGATAAAGCAAGTGTTAGTTTACCAGATTTAAATAAGGTAATAGATGCAAAAGTTAGTTTTGCTGGAAGAGTAATTAATCCTGCAAGCAGAACATTTAGCATTGATGTTAAAATTGGAAATAGCAACGACTTAAGACCAAATATGATTGCTTTACTAAATATTATTGATTACAAAGCAAAAGGTGTTTTTAGTATTCCGATGAATATTGTTCAAAATGATCAAGCAGGACAATACGTAATGGTAGCTGTTAAAGATGGTGATAAAACCTATGCTTCAAAAAGAGCCATCAAAACAGGATTAATTTACAAAGGAACGGTTGAAGTAAAATCTGGACTTACTGAAGGAGAAGAATTAATCGTAACTGGTTACCAAAATTTAAATGAAGGCGATTTAATTAAATTATAATGAAAGATAAAATAAAAGAATTTGGTCCTTCCAATTGGGCAATAAATAATAAAACAGCAATTTATGTGATCACAGTTTTACTGTCTTTCATTGGATATGCTGCTTATCAGAATTTACCGAAAGAAAATTTCCCGGAAATTACCATTCCGAAAATTTTTGTTAGAACAATTTATCCTGGTACTTCTCCACAAAACATGGAGAATTTGGTTACCAAGCAAATTGAAAAACAATTAAAATCTACTCCAGGTTTGAAGAAAATTACTTCAAACTCTTACCAAGATTTTTCTTTTATCACAGCGGAGTTCAATACCAATGTTGATATTAAAGAAGCAAAACAAAGGGTAAAAGATGCGGTTGACAAAGCAAAATCTGATTTGCCAAATAATTTGCCAGATGATCCAAGTGTCATAGATATTAACCTATCTGACATGCCAATTTTATATGTAAACATTTCAGGTGATTTCGATTTGAAAAAATTGAAAGATTTTGCTGATGTGATGAAAGATAAAATTGAATCTTTGAAGCAAATTTCAGGCGTGGATATTGTAGGAGCGTTGGAACAAGAAATTCAAATCAATGTTGATTTGAATAAAATGAATGCTGCTCAAATTTCATTCACAGATATTGAAAGAGCAATAGGATACGAAAACATTTCAGCATCGGGTGGTACAATCAATATTGATGGGGTTCGCCGTACGTTGAACATTAAAAAGGAATTTCCAAATGCATTGGAAATGTCGAATACCATTATCAAAACGCCAACAGGTGGATCGGTCTATTTAAAAGACATTGCAGAAGTGGTAAGTGGTTTCAAAGAGCAAGAAAGTTACGCAAGATTATATGGTAAAAATGTAATCACATTAAATGTTAAGAAAAGAAGCGGAGAGAATTTAATTGAAGCCTCTGATAAAATTCGTGCAATCATTTCTGAGCTTCAAGAAAAAGATTTTCCTAAAGGTTTAGAAGTTAAAATAACAGGCGATCAATCTGCAAAAACAAGAGAAACCTTACACGATTTAATCAATACCATTGTGATTGGTTTTGTGTTGGTGACTATTATTTTGATGTTTTTCATGGGCTTAACGAATGCCATATTTGTGGCGCTTTCTGTACCATTATCGATGGCTGTAGCATTTATCATAATGCCAAGTATTGGTTTTACCATGAACATGATTGTATTGTTCTCGTTTTTACTTGCTTTGGGAATTGTGGTGGATGATGCAATTGTAGTAATTGAAAACACCCATCGTATTTTCGGAAATGGGAAAATGCCAATTAAGGAAGCGGCTAAGCAAGCGACAGGTGAAGTGTTTTTACCTGTTTTTTCTGGAACAATGACCACGCTTGCACCATTTGTGCCATTGGCATTCTGGCCTGGAGTGATTGGTAAGTTTATGTTTTACTTACCCATTACTTTAATTATTACGTTACTGGCTTCTTTATTGGTTGCATATATTATCAATCCTGTATTTGCAGTAGATTTCATGAAACCACATAATGAAGATGAAATTCACCATCCTCACTTTGATGATAAGGTTAAAAAGAATTTGAAGTATTTAGGTATTGCTGCAGTAATTGGTTACTTGATCAATTTTGGATTTGGTAACTTAATTGTGGTATTAGGTTTATTTTACCTATTACATCATTTCTATTTAGAAATGAAGATTCGTGATTTTCAAAATAATTCTTGGCCTAAATTTCAAGATTGGTACACACAAAAATTAGTATGGTGTTTAGAAAGACCAGGTAAAATTTTATTAGGTACTGTTGGATTATTCATTTTTACATTTGTGTTGATGTCGGTAAGAAGCCCTAAATTTGTGTTCTTTCCAACTTCACAACCTAACTTTGTTTATGTATATGTGAGTTTGCCAGTAGGAACCGACCAATCGGCTACGAACG
This sequence comes from Bacteroidota bacterium, assembly GCA_039798705.1. Taxonomy (GTDB): domain Bacteria; phylum Bacteroidota; class Bacteroidia; order Sphingobacteriales; family Sphingobacteriaceae; genus CAIKLP01. The sequence goes on along the minus strand of JBDKFN010000010.1, from coordinate 14,549 downwards.
AAGTAATCAAAAAAGTAGAACAAAAAGTAATTGGTGCATTGGGTGGTAAAGAAAATCCAATTGTATCTTCAGTTATTTCAAACGTAACAGTAGGAGTAACCGATCCTAGAGATGAGGATCAAGGTAACTATCCAAATAAAGGGAAAGTGTCTGTTTCATTTGTTCCTTATGGAGAAAGAGATGGAGCGAATACAGAAGACTACTTAAATAAAATTAGAGAAGCAGTTAAAGGAATACCAGGAACAGAAATTGCAGTTTCTCAAGAACAAGCAGGACCGCCAACAGCTAAGCCTATTTCAATTGAGATAACAGGTGATGACTTAGATTCATTAGTTGCCACATCTGTTCGCTTAAAGTCATATTTAGACAATAAAAATGTTCCAGGATTAGAAGAATTGAAATCTGATTTTCAAAATAATAAACCTGAAATTATTTTTGACATTGACAGAGAAAGAGCCAATCGTGAAGGTATTGCAACTGGACAAGTGGCAATGGAAATGCGTACTGCATTGTACGGAAAAGAAATTTCAAAGTTCCGCGATTTAAATGATGATTATGAAATTAATCTTCGTGCTTCAAAAGAACAAAGAAATAACTTGGATGTATTAAGAAATATGCGTGTAACCTATAGAGATATGGCTATGGGGGGCATGATTCGTCAAGTGCCTATGTCTTCTTTTGCAAAAGTAGAATATGTAAATACCTATGGTGGAATCAAAAGGAAACAACAAAAAAGAATCATCATTCTTTCCTCAAATGTACTTGGTAACTTTACACCAAATGAAGTGGTTGCTAGTATTCAAAATGAAATTAACCAGTTCAACGCGCCAGATGGTGTAACCATTAAAATGGCAGGTGAGCAAGAAGAACAATTAGAAACTGTGAAATTCTTAGGAACGGCATTGATGGTTTCCTTTGGCTTGATTTTATTGATTTTAGTAATTCAATTTAATTCAATTAGTAAACCTGCAATTATTTTATCTGAAATCTTTTTCAGTATCATTGGGGTATTTTTAGGAATCAGTATTTTTAAAATGACTATGTCTGTAGTTATGATGGGTATTGGTATTGTAGCCCTTGCAGGTATTGTGGTGCGGAATGGAATATTGCTGGTCGAATTTGCCGATCTTAAGATTGAAGAAGGCAAATCAACTTACGACGCAATTTTAGAAGCTGGTCGTACACGTATGACACCAGTTTTATTAACAGCTGCAGCAACAACCTTAGGTTTGATTCCTTTAGCTGTTGGTTTGAATATTGACTTTGCAGAATTGTTTACTACGTTCAATCCTCACATTTTCTTTGGAGGAGACAGTGTTGCTTTCTGGGGTCCTTTATCTTGGACTATGATTTTCGGATTAATTTTTGCAACGTTTTTAACTTTAATTTTAGTGCCGGTGATGTATATCTTGGTTGATAAAATTAAAATAAAATGGAAAGTTGCACGTGCTAAATAATTAGCAATAAAGAGATTGGATGGTTTCCAATAATTGTTTTTTTAAGGTTAACAATGGCGCTGGGTGAAAACCTGGCGCTTTGTTTTTTTATAGCTTTAGACCGTAGATGCCTAAACTATATTGCTTTTCATCCATTATGGCAACATTTGGAAGCACACCATAATTTTCAAATCCATGCTTTTTGAAAAAATGAATACTTGGCAAATTGTGTTCAAAGATGTAAGCAAGAAGCGTATGGACATTTCTTTCCTTAGCTTGTGCTTTTGCAAAATTCAATAGTTCGCTGCCAATTCCATTGGCTCTATTAACTTCCGAAATGTATATTGCTATTTCGATGGTACCTGAATAGGCTGGTCTACCATAAAATGATTTGAAACTCAACCACGCAATTACATATCCATCTATTTCTGCAACCCAAATTGGTCGAGGTTCTTTGAAACTTTCAAACCAATCTTTTTTATCTTCCACACTTACTATTTCTGTGTCTGCAGTAACTAACCTAGATGGAATGGTGCTATTGTATATGCTTACAATGGTAGGTAGGTCTTTATTTTCAGCGATTCGAATATTCATAATAGTTAACGATCTACTTCACCTAATACGATATCTATTGAGCCAAGTATGGCAATTAAATCGGCAATCATAGCTCCTTTAGCGAGTGCTGGAAGAACTGATAAATTACTAAAACTTGCTGACCTTGCTTTGCACCTAAAAGGTTTGTCTGATTTTCCGTCGGCTATAAAGTAAAAACCTAATTCACCTTTTGGCATTTCTGCTCTGATATAAAACTCCTGTGCTTTGGGTATAATTTTCTTTGGTAACTTAGCTCTTGGGTCAAAATCTGGGCTGCGTTTTAATTCCTTCGTTAAGCGCTCGATGCATTGTTCGGAAATTTTAATGGATTCATAAATTTCTCTAACGCGTACATCAAATCGATCCCAACAATCGCCTGTTGTTCCCATTTTGCCTGTACCAATAGGAACTTCAAAATCTAATTCTGGATAAACAGAATAACCATCAATCCTTCTGAGGTCATAATTCAAGCCAGAGCCCCTTAACATGGGCCCAGAGCAACCATAATTAATCGCTACGTCTAGTGGCAGGATACCGATGTTTTTTGTCCTGTTGATGAAAATACTGTTATTGGTTAAGAGTTCGTCAAGCTCTTGCATTTTAGGTTTAAATTGCGTTAAGAATTCAGCACATCTTTCTTCAAAACCAATTGGTAAATCATAAAATAATCCTCCTACCCAAATGTAGTTATATAATAATCTTGCACCCGAAGCCCATTCCAATAAATTCAAAATATGTTCTCTTTCTTTAAAGCAGAAAAAGAAAGGGGTAACCGCACCAATGTCCATGCCATAAGTGCCAATGGCAATAAGGTGTGAGGCAATTCGGTTTAGTTCACAAACTAGCACACGAATATATTCTACTCGTTTAGGAATGGTATGTTCAATGCCAAGCATTTTTTCTACACCCATTACAAAAACATGGTCGTTGTTCATGGATGTTAAATAATCCATGCGATCGACAAAGGGAATTATTTGTTGGTAGTTTAATGCTTCTGCATGTTTTTCAAAGCAACGATGCAAGTAGCCAATATGCGGAATGCAATCTTTGACTGTTTCTCCATCGGTCACTAGCTCAAGCCTTAAAACCCCATGCATAGAAGGGTGTTGCGGTCCCATGTTGAGGATCATTTCCTCATTTTTTAATTGAGAAGGGTCGGTTTTTAAATTATTCATTTTTTGCTCCTTCCCATTTTATTTTCAAGCCGCCATAATTTTCAGCTGCTTCATAATCTTTTCTTAAAGCAAATCCTTCCCAGTCATCGGGGCATAAGATTCTTCTTAAATCTGGATGTCCTTCAAAATATATTCCTAGCAAATCGTATGCTTCTCTTTCATGCCAATCAGCTGAACGCCATACCTGACTAACGCTAGGGACTTTTGGTAAATCATTTGCTTGCCTATTATTATCAACAATAACTTTTAATGTAATTTGATGTCCTAGGGTAATTGAAGATAAATGATAAACTACCGCAAACTGTTTTTGTGCTACTCCTAAATCTACGCCTGATAAGCAGGATAAAAAATCAAAGTAAAAGTCTGGATGGTTGCGGAGTAGGAGCGCTACTTCAGCAATTAAATTTGTTTGCAATACAATAATACCTTGTAAGCCACTAAAATCAGTACTTAAAACCGCTTGTTCGCCAAACTTTTCTTTAATAAAATTGCTTATTTTTTCATTCATTTTTTATGGAGCTAATCTTTCAATTTTCCATTTACCTTTTTCCATTAATACATATTTCACACGGTCGTGTAACCTACTTTCGCGTCCTTGCCAAAATTCAATGGCAATAGGATTTAAAATATAGCCACCCCAATGTGCGGGTTTAGGTATTTTTTTCCCTTCAAATTTTTGTTCGTAAGCTGTAAAAGCTACATCTAAAATTTCTCTGTTTTCGATTACTTGACTTTGTGGAGAAACAATTGCTCCTAGTTGACTTCCAATAGGTCTTGTTGCAAAATAAGCTTCAGATTCTTCTTTAGAAAGTTTCGAGATTTTACCTTCAATTCTAACTTGTCTGCCTAATTCAGGCCAAAAGAACACCAAACAACCAAAAGGGTTTTTAGCTAGTTCTTTACCTTTTCTGCTTAAATAATTGCTATAAAAAGAAAAACCATTTATATCGGCGCCTTTTAATAATACGATACGTGCCGATGGAACGCCATCTCTGGTTGCGGTTGCCAATGTCATCGCATTTGGTTCTCGCACCTCCGCGGCCATGGCTTCGTCAAACCATTTTCCAAAAAATGAAAATGGGTTGCGGTCCAATTCCGTTTCTACTATTGGAGAAGAACTGTACTCTATGCGTAAGTTCTGTAATGTTTTTTTATCTATTTCACTCATGCTTTTTTATATTTATTTCTCCAGTATAATTTTTCGTTTAACTTTTGAAGAATTAATTCTGCCAAAAGGTATTCGCTGTTTTTATTTTCTAAGGCCATTTTAACATCTTTTTCGGCCACATCTATTCGGTATAATTGAGCGTATAATAGGGTTCTATTCTCTTTTAATAAAACTGCTAAATATTGTGCTAATGCTATTCTTAAGTCTTCATAATTCATTTCACTTTTCAATCCGATGGCTTCCGTTTCTGGAAGTTGGTGGTTAATTTGTTCAATTAATTCGGATGAATTTTCCATGAATTTTAGAAATTACTTGGGTATTTTTTTTTCATTGCTTCTGCACCTTCTTCTACTTTTAACTTTAATTGAGCTTTGTATTCAATAAGGGCATTCCCAATTTTGTCATCAGCTGTTGCGCAAATTTGTGCAGCTAATATACCTGCATTTTTAGCACCGTTTAATGCTACAGTTGCAACTGGAATTCCTCCTGGCATTTGTAAGATAGATAATACAGAATCCCAACCATCAATGGAATTGCTCGATTTAATTGGAACACCAATAACGGGTAGGGTACACATAGATGCAATCATACCTGGTAAATGCGCAGCGCCACCAGCTCCAGCAATGATAACTTTGATGCCTCTTTCTTTTGCTGTGTGAGCATATTCTACCATTCTTTCAGGTGTGCGATGAGCCGATACAACGGTCATTTCAAAGGCAACGCCTAATTCATTTAAAACACTGGAAGCTTCTTCCATAATAGGTAGATCGGATGAACTACCCATAATAATTCCAACTTGAATGCTCATTTTTTATTTACTTATTACTTTTAATTTTTCTTTAACTTCTTTTGCAATTTTAATAGCCTGCTCACGGTCGTTGTGAATGATGGTGACATGCCCCATTTTGCGAAATGGTTTAGTTATTTTTTTTCCATATAAGTGGATGTACACACCCGGTAAATGCAGAACTTCTTCTAAACCTTGATAAATTGCATCTCCGCTAAATCCTGCTTCGCCTAAAAGATTAATCATTACTGCATTTGCACGGTTGGAAGTATCACCTAAAGGTTGGCCTGTAATGGCTCTTAAATGTTGATCAAATTGAGAGCAGACGTTTCCTTCAATGCTCTGGTGCCCACTATTGTGAGGTCTTGGTGCCATTTCGTTCACCAAAACTTCACCGTTCTTACAAACAAAAAATTCAATGGCTAACAATCCTATTAATCCTAATTCTTCGGCTATATTTTCTGCAATGTTTGCAGCTTTTAATTGAATGAAATCTGAAACCGCTGCAGGTGAAATTTGAAATTCAACTAAGTTTGCAGTTGGATGAAAATCCATTTCAACGGCAGGGAAAGTTTTAATTTCACCACTTTCATTTCTTGCAACAATGATGGCAATTTCTTTTTCAAAATCAACCATTTGTTCTACTAAGCTTGGTGCTTCGAAGGCTTCTGTTAATTGTGATTTTTCTTTGATAATGAAAACGCCTTTTCCATCATAGCCATCTCTTCTAAGTTTCTGAACATATGGAAAGCTCCATTTCAAATCGTTTAATTCAGATTTTGAATCAATTAATTTAAAATCCGATGTAGGAATATGGTGCTCTTTTAACCATTGCTTTTGTGTGCCTTTGTCCTGTATTAGTTCAATAATATGGGGTTCAGGATAAACTTTAACGCCTTCCGCTACTAGTTTCTTTAACGCATCCACATTCACTTTTTCAATCTCGATGGTTAAGAGGTCTACTTTTTTACCAAATTCATAAACGGTATCAAAATCAGCTAAACTGCCAACTTGAAAATCATCGCAAATATTTTTACAAGGGGCATCTTTATCTGGGTCAAGTATACTTACATTGACATTATAGTTCAAGGCATTTTGAATCCACATGCGACCCAATTGACCTCCACCTAATATTCCTATTTTTAATGAACCGTAAAAAGTTTTCATTATCGATCTGCTTGCTTTTCTTTTTTAATTAAATTTTGTAATTCAATGATGCCGCCTATTAATGCTTCTGGCCTAGGAGGGCAGCCCTGTATGTAAATATCAACGGGAATAATTTGATCAACACCTTTTACCACATGGTAACCGTGTTGCCAATATGGGCCGCCGCAATTAGCACATGAACCCATTGAAATAACATACCTTGGTTCAGGCATTTGCTCATATAATTTTTTAATTCTTTCAGCCATTTTAAAAGTAACCGTTCCAGCCACAATCATTACATCGGATTGGCGAGGAGAAGGCCTTGGGAAAACCCCCATTCTTTCTAAGTCAAAGTTACCAGATTGCGTGTCCATGAATTCAATGGCACAACAAGCAAGTCCAAAACTCATTGGCCACAACGAACTTGATCGAGCCCAATTTAGTAACTCGTCTAGTTTAGTGATGATGACGCCATCTGTTTCTGCTTTTGCAATCATGTTAAGACTCTGTTTTCTTGACAACTGTTTTAAATGGCGCTTTCCTTATGGTACTTGGAGCAGCCGTATTGGTAGTGCTTTCAGTACTAACAGGAATAATTTCTTCTAATTTAAATTCTTTTACAATGTATTTTTTGGAGTTTAAAGCCAAGTAATTTTCTAACGGAATTCCTGTTTGAATAGAAGGGATATTGAACTTGGTTGTTATCCAGTTTAAGTCTCCTTTTTTCCAAACATATACGAGCCCAATTAATAGAATGCCAATAAATACAAACATTTCAATTAAACTTAACAAACCCCAATTTGGAATGTTCGCTAAAAATGATGGTTGTGCATAAACGGTTGCCCAAGGAAATAGGAAAACAATTTCTACATCAAAAATTAAAAATAAAAGTGCGATGACATAAAATCGCATGTTGAATTGCACCCAAGAATTTCCTACGCTTTCTTCACCACATTCGTAAGTAGCATTTTTTATTGGATTGGGTTTTTTCTTAGATAATAATGAATTGACACCATAGCCAGCTAGAATAAAAAATACTCCTAATGCTAGAAATACTAAGATTTTTCCGAACTCTGAAATTTGTGCCGTATCTTGCATGTTCAAATGTAACTAAAAATGACCATAAAAAAGGCTACAACAAGGCTTTTTTATGCATAATCAGCCTTCATTTGAATATTTATAATTTCACAATTGAGCTATAGAAAATGGAATCCTTTGATGCAATAATTATTGGTGCGGGTGCATGTGGTTTAATGTGCGCAGTTCAAGCGGGTTATTTAGGTAAGAAAGTGCTTTTGCTCGAAAAAGGCGACAAAGCTGGGGCGAAGATAATTATATCAGGAGGGGGCAGGTGTAATTACACTAATTTATCCGTTTCAACCGAAAATTTCATTTCTGAAAACCCACATTTTGCCAATTCAACCTTAAGTCAATGGTCCGTTCAAGATACCCTCGATTTTTTTGAACAGTTTGGAATAACAGGTAAAGAAAAAACTTTAGGTCAAATATTTCCAACAAGTAATAAAGCCATCGATATTGTTCATGTTTTTACCAATTTATTGGCCGAGATGCAAATTCCAATTCAATATCAATTTGAATTAGGTGAAATTGAAAAATTGGGTACAAATGATTACGAAGTTTCAGGAAATAGTTTAGGAAAACAATTGAAATTTCGTGCAAGAAATTTAGTGATAGCAACCGGTGGTTTTCCAATTCCAAAAATGGGTGCAACCGGCATTGCGTTTGATATTGCAAAGCAGTTTGAAATAAAAACAACTAAGCACGCTCCGGCGCTGGTTCCACTGGTTATTGGGCTTCAAGACCGAACGTGGTATGAACAGTTATCTGGAATTAGTGTGTTTGCAAGGGTATCAAATGAGCGAATTTCATTCGAAGAAAATATTTTATTTACACATTGGGGATTGAGTGGTCCTGCAATTTTGCAAATATCTTCTTATTGGAAAGGGGCTGAAACTTTCGAAATTAATTTATTGCCAAATGTGAATTTAAAAGACCTCATCCAAAAGGAAAGGAATGAGCAAGGGTCTAAATTACTCGCTACTTTATTGCAATTTTATTTGCCCAAAAAATTAGTGGAAGCATTTGCTACACAATTACCATTGGACACAAAATTAGCGTCTATTAGTAAAGAAGCGGTTCTTAAAGCACATCAGTTGATTCATCATTTTGCGGTAAAACCTGCGGGTGATAAGGGTTATGAGAAAGCAGAGGTGATGCGCGGTGGAATTGATACCAACGAGCTTTCTTCTAAAACTTTGTCAAGTAAAAAGCACCCCGATTTATTTTTCGGAGGAGAATGTGTAGATGTAACAGGTTGGCTTGGGGGTTATAACTTCCAGTGGGCTTGGGCTTCAGGCTATGTTATAGCACAGCATATTTAGCGTTTAAATTTTCTTTTTCCGCTCATATTGCCATCTTCATTTTTTCTGGCACCACTTGATTTTCCTCCAGATTTATTTCCGCCGTTCCTTATTCCACCAAATTTATTTCCTGTTGGCTTTGCTTTTTTAGCGTCTGCTTTAGGTTTAGTATAAGCGACAACAGTCATAGCATAAGGATGATCGGTTACAACTGGAATTTCAATCTTAATGAGCTTTATAATGTCCATCAAGTAAGGAATTTCTTCAGTTTCGCAAAAAGAGTAAGCTTTACCACTCTCACCAGCACGGCCAGTTCTACCTATTCGATGCACATAAGTTTCTGGAATGTTAGGAATGTCATAATTAATGACGTGAGCTAATTTATCAATATCAATTCCTCTGGCAGCAATATCAGTAGCAACTAGCACCCTTGTTTGACCAGATTTAAAGTTTCTCAATGCAGACTCTCTTGCATTTTGTGATTTATCACCATGAATGGCTTGAGCGGTAATATTAGATTTAATTAATTCCTTTACAATTTTATCGGCGCCATGTTTGGTTCTTGAAAAAACCAAAGCAGTTTGAATCGCTTTATCTTTTAAAATATGATTTAGTAGTTTTTTCTTATCGTTTTTTTCAACGTAATAAAGTGTTTGTTGGATTTTTTCTACTGTTGAAGAAGTTGGTGTAACCTCTACTGTTGCAGGTTTGTATAGAATTGTAGAAGCAAGTTTTAAAATATCAGCTGGCATTGTTGCCGAGAACAATAAGGTTTGTCTTTTTTGAGGTAAAGTAGCAACAATCTTTTTTACATCATTGATAAAACCCATGTCAAGCATTCTGTCTGCTTCATCTAAAACCAAATATTGAACATCTTTTAATGTGACAATTCTTTGGTTCATTAAATCTAATAAACGACCTGGTGTGGCAATTAAAATATCAACTCCAGCTCTAATTGCGTTTACTTGTGAAAATTGATTTACGCCTCCAAAAATTACGGTATGATTTGATTTTAAGTTTTTACCATAATTAGCAATGCTTTCGCCAATTTGTGAAGCTAATTCTCTGGTTGGCGTTAATATTAGGCATTTAACAGGTTTCTTTCCTTTTTCTGCGTGCGTGTGTGAAGCAAGCATTTGTAAAATTGGAATGGTAAATGCTGCTGTTTTTCCGGTTCCAGTTTGCGCAATTCCAAACAAATCTCTTTTATCTAAAATTAATGGGATGGCTTGCGCTTGAATAGGAGTGGGGTGTGTATATCCTTCTGAAGAAAGTGCTTTTTGAATGGGTTGAATCAAGTTAAGAGATTCAAAGGTAATGGTTGTGTTTTTTGTCATATGGGGCAAAGGTACGGCTTTTTTTCTTTAGACATTTAACTAGTTGAAATGTCATTTTTGTTTATTTTTGAAGATGCGAAAAACTTTATATGTAATTGGCTTTATAGTGTTCTGTTTACTTGGTTTTCTTTTGATTGGAGTGTTTAAACCAATGATTAGTTATGATTTAACCATTAAAATTAATAGACCGCTGGCTAAATGTTGGACCATTTATCAAACAGATTCACTGAAGTATAGATGGATGCCGGGTTATAAAAGAACTATTTTAATGAAAGGCGATTCGCTAACTAATGGCGCTCAGCAGCAAATTATATTTCAATCCGACGAAGCAGAAGTAGCCATGGTTCAAACCATTGATAGTATGCAAAATGAATCATTTATGGCCTATAGTGTTGCTAATCATGCAATGAATATTCATACTAAAATTACTTTTCTAGCAACAGAACAGCATGCAAGTAGCATTCAGGTTCACAATGAAATTAGGGCTAATAATATTTTTCTTAAATCATTAATGGTATTTATGAAATCGAAGTTTGAGTCTTCTGAAAATTCAAATTATCAAAATTTAAAAGATTTAATTGAATCAAAACAACTAGACAACTTATAAAAAAAGCCGGATTATCCGGCTTTTTTTTAATTCATTAATTCGCTAATATATTTGACGGGTGCACTTCCAAAACTTAAAAATGTTTCATGGAATTTCTTCAAGTCAAATTTCTCTTTTTCTTTTTCTTGAATTTTTGTTCTCAAATCTACAATCTCTGTAAAGCCTGTAAAGTAAGAGCATAGCTGCACTTGGGTCAATGTAGCACGTTTCCATTTGCCTTCTGCTTCGGCTTGTTGTTGAAATGCTTCTTTCGTTAATAAATTAATTACGGCTTCTTTTTGCATGTTCTTAACTTGAATACTATAATCAATTATGGTATTGCAAGTGCTTCTTAAATTCCATTTATAATACATAAGCCACATTGCAGGGTCGTTATTTCCATAGCCATTTTCTAGCATCATTTTTTCGGTATAAACAGCCCACCCTTCAATCATTGCGCCATTTCCTAAAATAGATTTTATTAGGCTAGGAGATTGGTTAGCATAAACCAGTTGGGTATAATGCCCTGGAATTGCTTCGTGAATATTTAAGATTTGTAAGATGTATTTATTGTATTCTCTTAAATAGCTCTCTGCAGTTTCTGCATCCCAACCAGCAAGGCTACCCACATTATAATAAGTATTCCCGTTTTTATCATAAGGGCCTGGCGAAGAAATAGAAGCACCCGCTACACCCGCCATGTAAGCTGGTTCTTTGCGAACTACCAATGGTTTAGATGGGTCGATGTATATTAAATTCTTCTCTTTGATAAATTGTACCAATGTTGGTATTTGTTTTTCAATTTCAGCTTGAAAAGCAGCAGGCTGAACGTGTTCAATCGATAAGCGATCAATCATTTTTCTGATGGCAAGTAAAGAATCAGTCGGGCATTTTTCGTTTGCAAAATATTTAGGCCACAATTGCATCGTAATCGCATACATTTTTTGGTGTAAATCTTTCTTATGAGCTAATGCCTTTTGATAAATTCCTTCTGCAGTATAATTTGATTGAATGTCGAATGCAAACTTTTCTTCATATAATTCTTTACCAATTCTAAATGACCTTGGCTGTTCGTTTTTTAAGTCTTTAAGAAACAAAAAATAGGATTGAATAGCCGAAATTGCATCTTGGCTAAGTCGGTTAATTTCTGCTTTATCAGCTGCTGAAAGGCTTGATTTAGCTAGTGCTTGAACTAAATCACTTTGAAACACAGATAAGCCTCCAGTATTCTGATCAATGGCTAAAGCGGTGTGTTCTAACGTAGGATTGACAATGTTTTTTTTCGCAGCTTCATAATATGTTGGCACCATTTTTAACCTCGTTTTAAGGGCTAATAGTTTTTCGTTTATATCACCATAACTATTATTGATAATTTCTGCAAATCCTTCTGAAACATTATATTGAGAAGGGTTCCATTGATACGATTTAAATTTTTCAATATTCCAAATGCTCGACTTTAATTGATTTTCAATTAAATAATAATCCGTTTTATTTTGATTATTTAGACTATCTAAATTAAATAAATGAAGGCTGTCTAATTGGCTTTTTGCAAATGCAATTTCTTTATTTCTTTGTGTTTCATCTGGAATAGTTAAAATGCTATCCGATTTATGAAAGCCAATACTGCTGGCCCAATTGGGGTATAAATCCCATAAATTATTTATGAAATTTGTTTTGTATTGATCGAAGTTTTGATTTTGTTCCAAAGCATTCGAATGGTTAATTTGTTTGCAGGCAAATAAGCTTGTTACTACAAAAATAAAAAGTAATTTTTTCATGTTATTTTTTTAATGCTATTCTATATAAACTAAATCCCATAATTAAAAACGCGATGGTGCCAATTAAATAATAGTTTTCTTGATTAATGATTTGCAAAATGTTGTTTTGAATATTAAGCTGATTCGTAAAATTGCTAATGCTGTTAAGGGTGTTTTTAAGTGTTTCATTATTCACAATGCTGCTGTAATTAACAGTTAACATAGCGATAAGCACACCCGCTAAAGCGCCACCAGCAACAAGTCCTGTGGCAAATAAACTGCCTTTCCCAAGCTCTTCGTCTTCTGGACTTTCACCTTTTTTTGCTTTGGTATATTCAACCCCTTTTTTAATACAACCACCTACAAAAATGGGTAGGGTAGTTGATAAAGGTAAGTATGCGCCTACTGCAAAGGAAAGGGAATTTACTCCACATAGCTCCATCGTGATTGCTAAAAACACCCCAACTAACACAAACTGCCAGTCTAAGTTAAATGATAAAATTCCTTTAATTAATGTTGCCATTAATGTTCCTTGAGGAGCAGGATAGGCATCAGATCCAATGGCATGATGAATGCCTTGTTTAAGCATTTCGGTTGTTGGTGTATCTAATATTTTTACGGTTAATCCAATGAATATAGATGATACAATTGCTCCAATAAATAAAGCAAGTTGTTGGTACTTCGGAGTTGCTCCAATTAAATAACCAGACTTAAGATCTTGAGAAGTTGCACCTGCATTGGCTGCTGCAATGCAGATCATGCCGCCAACTACCAATGCCATTGGTTCGTATACTTTGCCGGTCCAGCCAACTGCAATAAAAACCAAACAAGTTCCCATTAATGTGGCAATGGTCATACCAGAAATTGGATTATTTGAAGAACCAATTAACCCAACTATTCTAGAAGATACTGTTACGAAAAATGCACCAAACAACACAACTAAAACGCCAATCAATAATTTATTAATTAAGGAAGTTCCAGGAATTTGAGGAAGTAAAGCCATTAAAATAATTAATGCAATGCTACCAAAAAGTACAATCTTGATATTTAAATCTTGTTCTGTTCTCCGAATTTTTTGTGTTTTATTTTGGTCTTTTCCACTAGCAATACTGTCTTTAAAAGATGAAATAATAGTTGGAATGGTTTTAAATAAAGTGATGAAACCTCCAGCAGCAACAGCTCCTGCGCCAATTTGACGAATATAAGCCCTATATATTGCACCTGCCGTATCTGTAAATGTATGGGTTACTGGATTCCAATTTCCAGGTCCACCAGCTGTGGCAAGGTCTTTTAAATAACCAAGTTTAACTAATTGTGCGGCGGTTGTTTCCATTGGCACAACAGTGGCCAATAATGGAATTAAACCGAGCCAAGCAATAACGCCACCAGCAACTAATACGCCTGCAATTTTAAATCCAATGATATATCCTACACCTAAATATTCTGGTGTAATTTCTCCTGCTACAGTAGCCGAAGGGAAAAATTTATTACTTTGTTTTGTAACATATTCTGGAGCCTCTGCGATTACATGAAATACTTTTTGAAGGAATGCATAAACAATGGCAAAGCCTAAACCTTGAAATGCTGTTTTAGCAAAGTCACCGCCTTTTTCACCTGCTTTTAAAACGGCTGCACATGCAGTGCCTTCAGGGTATGGAAGTGTTTCATGTTCTTTTACAATTAAGGATCTTCTTAAAGGTATCATCATTAAAGTACCTAGAATTCCACCAAAAATGGCTAGCGTTAAAATGGTTATATAACCAAAATACATTTCACCACCACTCGTTCCATTTTCATTTGCACTTAAGAATAAAAAGCCAGGCAAGGTAAATACAACACCAGCTGCAATCGATTCTCCTGCAGATCCAGTTGTTTGTATGATGTTGTTTTCAAGAATTGTGGTATTGAAGAATTTCCTTCCTAATGTTATTGCGATTACCGCAATTGGAATAGAAGCCGAAACAGTTAGACCTGCTTTTAATGCTAAGTATACAGTTGCTGCTCCAAAAATTATTCCAAATACACTACCTAAAAGTATAGCTTTTAAAGAAAACTCGGCCATTTTACTTTCATCAGCTATAAAGGGTTTAAATTGCTTATTTTCTTCCATGTAATTTTGTTCAAAAATTGAAAATAAATATAGCATTTAGAATTCATTTTAAAAGTTACAATCGTTTGATTC
>JBDKFN010000009.1:0-48383 GCA_039798705.1 Bacteroidota bacterium | reverse complement strand
AACGAATCCTCTAAAAATTTTAATCTTGAAATAAATAATCAAAAGTTAGAAATTCAAAAAACTAAAAGTAGCGATCAAATTATTTCTCATACAGGATATACGCTATTGTATAATGAAAAATTCAAACAAGCAAATTGGGTTGCATACGAACTCACAAAAGAAGAGACCAATAAAATAGTTGAACGAAGCAATAAATTTATTTCCGACCCACAAATTTATACAGTAAATAATTTTGATAAAGACTACAAAAGGTCTGGATATGATAAAGGTCATTTAGCGCCTGCAGCAGATATGGGCTGGTCTATTGCAACTATGCATGAATCTTTTTACTATAGCAATATGAGCCCGCAAGCAACTGGTTTCAACAGGGGAATTTGGAAAAAATTAGAAGAGTTGGTTCGAACATGGGCAATCGAAAACGAGGCTGTTTATATAGTTACTGGCCCTATTTTAACTAATGGACTTCCAACAATTGGCTATAATAAAGTAGCTGTTCCGAATTATTATTACAAAGTAATTTTAGATTACAACAAACCAAACATAAAAGGAATTGGATTTATTCTTCCAAACGAATCTTCAAAATCTTCACTTCAAAATTATGCTGTTTCTATTGATAGTGTTGAAAAAGTAACTGGTATAGATTTTTTTTATTCATTAAATGATCAAGATGAAAATTTAATCGAAAAGGAACTATGTATTAATTGTTGGTCTTGGAGTAGCATTAATATTTCAGCTGAGAAGTACGAAAATAAAGCAAGTGTTTCAGTCCAATGTAACGGAATAACTAAAGCCGGTGCAAGGTGTAGAAACAAAACGCTAAATATTTATGGCTTTTGTTACCATCACAAAGGGCAAATAAACAGCAACATTAAAGTGAATAGCCAACCTATTAAAAGAAATTCAAGTACGGTACAATGCACTGGAACTACCAAAGCAGGCAACAGGTGTAAAAGAATGACGACTAATGCCAGTGGGAGGTGTTATCAGCATTTATGATATCCTGCCATATACTTCATCTAATATTACCGCAAGTTTTTCATCTTTTTCGGTAATAACATTACCAGCATCGTGCGTGGTTAATTGAACTGAAACCTTATTGTATATATTGGTCCATTCGGGATGGTGATTTAGAACTGAAATGTCTTTAGCGGCTTCCTGCATAAAATGTAAAGCCGATTCAAAATCTGAAAAGACATATGTTTTATGTAAGGCATTATTTTCTTTTACCCAATTCATCTTTTTCGAAATTATTAATAGAGTAAATTATTCCAACACTTCAATAGCTATTTCATTTCTGCGATTAATTACATCCCATGGCGCATTATAGCCCATGTACATATAAGGCCCTGTAGCTTTTAAGTTGTTTTTAGAAACAATAGCAGCTAATTTATTTTTATATTTTTCAATTTTCTTTTCGGACGAAAATCCGCTGTAACGAATTACCGCAAGCACTCTTGCTTGTTCTTCGACAATGGCTACTTTACTTGAATTTGGTTTGGGCAATTGTGTAGGAGTATATTTTTTAGGCATCATAAAATACATGCTTGCAGTGTCGCCCATTTTCATTACTACTGGCGCTGTCATGGCAATTTTTTGGTTGCGCTCGTTGCCGCCAAAAATATAACCAGCAATGGTTCTGAAACCGTTGCTCATGCGTTCCTCTTTTGCACTCTGCAACAACATTGTTTGTGCAACTACCATGGTAGGATATTGTCTAATTTCTATATCGTCTATGCGCTTAATTACTTTGTAAGCGGGCATTTCAATACCATCAGATTTAAAAGCTAACAATGCACCTACAACAGCAAACAACAATACCAATATTAAAATAGCCATATATTTTTTCATATAATTTACAACAATCTAGTTTTCAATATGTTTTAATTGATTAACTTTAAATTTAAAAATTATTTATCGATGAAAAGCTTCTTTGTAACAATATTTCTTCTATTTGGCTTATTTATCTGTAGCCAGCTTTCTGCCCAAACCCTACCGCCTATTCAATTAGACAGGCCTGACCAAACAGAATGTCCATTTATTACTCCGATAAATTACATTCAAGCAGAGAGCGGTTTTAACATAGAAAATACAAATTCGGACAGACAAATTTTAACTACTCCAACTGTGTTATGGAAATACGGTATCAATAAAAAGTTTGAACTTCGCTTCATTACAGAAATGATCACCGATAAAAATAATTCTGAAAAATTTACGGGTCTTGCACCTGTTACTTTTGGATTTAAAACAGCATTGATTGAAGAAAAAGGAATTATTCCTAAAACTTCTTTTATTGGTCATATTACCACTGCCACTATGGGCAGCGAAAAATTTCAAACTAAATATATTGCACCTTCTTTTCGTTTTACAATGCAACACACCATATCTGACAAAATGGTTTTAGCATATAATTTAGGCGCTAAATGGAATGGAGAATCTGCTGCAGAAACTTATTTATATACCTTAACAACAGGTTTCAGCATCACCGAGAAATTAGGATTATATACTGAGTTATATGGTTTCAAAACGGCTTACATGCGCGCAGATCATCGTTTTGATGGCGGCTTCACCTATTTAGTAAATGATGATTTTATGGCCGACATCTCGGGCGGCTTTAAGATAACAGCTAACGGACCTAAAAATTACATTTCTTTAGGTTTGTCTTATCGCATGAAAGCAATAAATTAATATTTGATAATTTTAATTGGCTGGTAATTTTTAGCTCGTAAAATATAAACGCCTTTTTCTAAAAAGTCGAGCGCTAATTCGGTATTGCTACCAACAATGTATTTTTCAAATACTTTTTTCCCTGTTAAATCAAAAACCATCCAAGTGTTTTCATCTTCAAAACCATTGACAATAATTTTATCTTGAAAAGGATTTGGATATACTGCTAATTCTTTATTCATAGAAGCTATGCCAGTATTTAATTTTATTTTAACGAATCGTTGGGTTATAGTTGTACATGACGAATCGTAAGCAGCAAAATTGATTAGTCCTCTAGTAAAATCGTCATATCCATCATAAATTTTTGCATCTATGGCAACGGAGTCTGTTAAACAAAAGCAGTTATTTTCTAATCCTAAATTAAAATCCGATTTATTTTCTAAGTTGTAAGAAGTATTATAACAAATCTTATTGTCTTTGATAAATGGCAATACCATGCCCGGGCTAAAAGCCCCAGCAAGTCCAAGCCCTACAATATTATTGTTTATGGTATTATTTTCAATTACAGCAGACGCGCCTACACTTAATCCAAGACCATTTCCAATAAAAGTAGAATTTTTTACGCTACCCACTCCAAATGCATCGATACCTACATCGTTATTTAAAAAATTACTTGAGTCTATTTCTAATGTACCATTCTCTTGAAAAACCTTTCCGTTATTTTTAAAATTACAGTTATTGAATTTTCCTGAAATTTGTAAAAAGCAAGAGGTATTGTTTTCATAGGTGCAATTTTCTATATAAACAGGGTTGCTTACAAAAGCCATACAAGCAGAATTGTTTTTATAGGTGCAATTTTTTGCTGTAACAGATCCATAAACATACATCAAACTATGTCCAACTCCATTATTATAAAACCCACAGTTATTCAATACTAAATTTGTATTTATTGCTAGCGCATATTGATTATGATTGAATTGACATTCGTTGAAACGTAAGGTATCATATAGCACATCATCATAAGAAATGCCATAGTAAGAATTATTGAAGATAAAGTGGTCCATATCTATTTTACCACCATGTACTGTTTTTACCAAGACCCCTTGCCAGATATATTCTAATCCTGAAGAAGGTGTGCTCTCGGGAATAAAAGATATTGGGCTCGCGCTTGTTCCTTTTGCACTTAATTTACCACGTAATTCTAAATAAACTTGTTGCGATAAATTACCAGAAATTTCTTTAATTTTTACAACCACACCCGGTTCAATTGTTAAAGTAACATTCGGGAAAACCACAACGGGTCCAGTCATAACATATGGGCTGTTTGCAAGCGACCAAGTAGTATTGGCGAAAATTCCACCAGCAACATTTGTTTGTGCAAATGTTGCAGCAAAGCTAATTAAGAGTAATAAAATAAGTGTCAGTTTTTTCATACTATAAGATAACAAAGTAATAGTTTAAAAGTTTGGATTAAAAATAGTACTTTGAGCACACAATAATGCACAGATGAAAAAAATCGCACTCGTTTTCTTTTTAATATTTTTAAGCAATGGCGTTTTAAACGCACAGGTGGGTATTGGTACTAATTCGCCGAGTGCAAAAGCAGCTTTAGACGTGAGTTCAACTTCAAAAGGGTTTTTACCTCCTCGATTAACCTATTCAGAAAAAAACGCCATAACTTCTCCGCCGGCAGGCTTGTTGTTATGGTGCTCTAATTGCGGTACAAATGGAGAATTGCAAGTATACAATGGCACAGAATGGGTAAATATGACAGGAGGCACTGCAAGTTTCGCATTGCCAGCATTGGCAAACACTACAGCAGCTTCCACTATTGCGGGGACCACTGCAACTAGCGGCGGAAGTGTGAGTAATGATGGTGGGTCTACAATAACTGCAAGAGGTGTTTGTTGGAGCACAACAACTAACCCGACAATTGCAAATAGTAAAACTACAGAATCGGGTACAACTGGAAGTTTCTCCAGTAATTTAACTGGCTTAAGTGTAAGTACAACCTATTACGTAAGGGCTTATGCAACTAACGCGATAGGCACAGCATATGGCACAGAAGTTTCCTTTACTACAACTTCAACACTTGCCGTTGGTGATCCTTATCAAGGTGGAGTGGTAGCTTATATTTTAGCAGCAGGCGACCCAGGATATAACGCAGGGGTTCAACATGGTATTGTTGCTGCTATTGCAGATAAAACAGCAGCCCCATGGGGATGTTCTGGCACTTCAGTCAGCACAACCGAAGCTATTGGCTCAGGGAATTCAAATACTACAGCTATCATTACGGCTTGTTCAACTGCAGGCATTGCTGCAAAAGTCTGTGCAGATTTAGTAGAAGGAGGTTACAGCGATTGGTTTTTACCGAGTAGAAACGAATTGACAAAATTGTATGCTAATAAAACAAGCATAGGTGGTTTTACAAATGCAATTTATCTTTCTTCTTCACATTCAAACCTAACTGCTGCAATTGTAAGAAATTTTACAAACGGTAGTGAAACAGAACAAAGCAAATCAACCAACTATTTATTTAGACCAGTGCATTCTTTTTAATAATTACTGCATTATACTACAAGACAATTCTAATAAACTGGTTTCAGCTAATTTATATTGATACAACGCATTAATGTATCTGCTATTAGATTCGAGGTAGGCGCGTTGTGCTTCTCTTAATTGCAAAGCAGAAATTCCACCTAGTTGATATTTATCTATACTGATTTCAATATTTCTTTTAGCTACTAATTGATTTTCTTTTTCTAATTGTAACAAGGCTAAATTATTTTGATAACTACTTAGTAGCGTATTCCAATTTGCATCCACTGTTTGTTTCGCTAAATCGTAAGATAAATTAGCAGATGCAGCTTGCACTTTTGCAATCCTCTCTTTTTTACTTTGCAGCAAACCATTGAAAACATTGAAGCTTGCTGTTACACCATAATTTAAACCAACTGTTTTGTTTTCCGTAAAAAATCCAGCTTCGGCATTTTGATTCGCATAATTATAACCTGAATTAAATTTGATAGTAGGAAATCGATCGGCACTAACTTCTTTTATATTCAGCTCTGCAATTCGCTGCTGACTTTTTGCAAGCAGCAAACTTGGACTTTGCGCCAACATTTTTTCATAAAGCGAAGTGGTATTAATTTGCTGAATGGTTGGAATGGTATCTGTTAATGTTAATTCATCTTGTAAGGGTAAAATCAACAATTCGTTCAAGCGAATTTTTAAATTCTTTAAACTTTCTTTTTGTTTAATGAGCGCACTAACGTCGGCGTTATAATCTACTTTAGCGTTTAACAATTCTAAGGTAGAACCCGAACCAACATCATTTTTATTTTGTGCAATGCGCACCCTTTGCGTAGAAATCGACAAAGCATCTTCTGACACTTTTAGTTGTGCTTGGGAAGCCACAATAGCGTAGTAATTAATTATAATATCCGCCAATACTCCTTGTACCATAGCTTTTGCTTGCACCATACCCATTTTTTCTAATTCTTGAAAACGGTCATAGCTGGCAAACATTTTTAAGCCATCAAACAACACCCACGATAACTGTAAGCCTGCATTTTGCTGCGAAGATTTTGCATTATTTTTTTCTTGAGTAACGCCAGTAACAAATACTTGACGCGTATCTACACCACTTTTATTGACACTTGCGCTGGCATCTAATTTTGGTAATAAATTTGCACGCGCGGATTCTTTATTTGCACTTGCAATGCTTTGGTTATTATTGGCAAGTTGAATGGAATAATTATTTTTTAATCCTATTTCAATTGCTTGATTTAAGCTGATAGCATTTTGTGCAAATGCAAAATTCAATTGCAATAAAAATACGCTACTATATAATATAAATTTATGCTGCTTCATTTTTAATTTTCTAAGGCATTGTAATCGTTGGTGTCGATTGTTTTTGTTCTTGATAAATAATCATAAATAGCCGGCACAACATAAAGCGTAAGGATTAACGAAAAAATTGTTCCACCTACAATAACTATTCCCATTCCTACTCTACTTTTAGATGCTGCGCCTAAGGATAGCGCTATTGGTAAAGCGCCTAAAGCAATGGCTAAACTAGTCATTAAGATAGGGCGCAAACGTGCAGCCGCAGCCGAACGTATGGCTTGCGCTTTAGTAAGTCCAGTTAATTTAAGTTGATTTGCAAATTCAACAATTAAAATACCATTCTTGGTTACCAAACCAATGAGCATAATAATCCCAATTTCACTAAAAATATTTAAGGTCTGATTGAAAATCCACAAAGACAACATCGCACCTGCTATTGCAAGTGGTACAGTTATCATAATTATAAATGGATCGATGAAACTTTCAAACTGTGCAGATAAAATCAAATAAATTAAAAGTAAAGAAAGAAAAAATGCAAATAAAATATTTGAAGAGCTTTCCGCATAATCTCTAGATGCACCCGCAAGTGAAGTAGAAAAACTTTCGTCTAATACTTCTGCTTTTACTTTGTCCATTACTTTTAATCCATCGCCAATGGTTTTGCCTGGCGCTAAAGCGGCAGACACAGTAGCAGATAAAAACCTATTATTATGGTATAATTGCGGGGGGCTGCTTTGTTCTGTTAATTGCACCACGTTGTCTAATTGCACCAATTCCCCAGCGTTGTTCCTTACAAACATTGCCGTTAAGTCTAAGGGCTCATCTCTGTTTGCTCTATCAAACTGTCCAACTACTGCATATTGTTTTCCATTCATAGTAAAATAAGAAAAACGTTGACCGCTCAATGCAAGTTGCAATGTTTGTGCAATGTCAATAATAGATACGCCTAAACTTTTTGCTTTTTCGCGATCTATGTTAACAGACAATTCTGGTTTATTGAATTTCAAATCTACATCTACCATTGTAAAGGTTGGATCTTGTGAGGCGCGTTCAATAAATAAAGGTAAAATAGTTCTGAGTTTTTCGAAGTTTGGTGCTTGCAATACATATTGTACAGGTAAACCTCCACGTCTACCACCTGAAGAAATAGTTTGTTGTTGTATGACAAATGTTTTTGCCTCAGGCATTCTTTTGGTCATTCGAGTTAATGCATTTGCAATATCTGTTTGGCTGCGTTTACGATCTTGCGGTTCTGAAATGCGCATCCTAACAAATCCAGTATTAGCAGCGCCAGAACCAGTAAAACCAGGCGACGTAACGGTTAGCCCAATTTTCTTTTCAGGAACAGAATCGTTTAATAATTGCGTTAACTTCAACATAAAAAAATCGGTGTATTCGAACGAAGCACCTTCAGGTGCCGTTATTTGCATTTGTAATGCACTGCGATCATCAAGTGGCGCTAATTCAGAAGGTATTATTTTTACGAACAACCAAATCATGCCAACACATAAAACAACGATTGGCCATGCAATCCATTTCTTGTTTAAAAAACGATTAAGTGAATGACTATAATTGGAAACCATACTAACAAAAAACGGTTCAGACCAATGATAGAATTTACTTTTACGATGGCCTTTGCGCATCAACTTCGCATTTAACATAGGCGTTAATGTAAGCGAGACAAATGCAGATATTAAAACTGCCGATGCGATGACTACTCCAAATTCTCGGAACAGTCTTCCAACAAAACCTTCTAGGAAAATGAGTGGAAGAAAAACTGCTGCAAGTGTAATTGAAATAGAAATTACCGCCATAAAAATTTCGTTCGAACCTTTTATGGCTGCTTCCAGCGGCGATAAACCCTCCTCCATTTTTTTGAAAATATTTTCTGTTACTACAATCCCATCATCTACCACCAAGCCTGTTGCGAGCACAATAGCCAGCAATGTCAATACATTTACTGAAAAACCCATTAAGTACATGACAAAGAAGGTGCCGATCAACGAAACAGGAATATCTATTAATGGACGTATTGCCACGCCCCAGTCTCTGAAAAACAAATAAATAATTAAAATAACTAGCAATAGCGAAAGCAATAATGTTTCTGCCACTTCTTTTACAGATTGACTAATAAAAACAGTGTTGTCTAATGCAATATTTAAATGATAATCTTTTGGAAGTTCTTTTTCAATTTGCGCATAACGCTTGTGAAATTCTTTTGCAATATCTAAATAGTTTGCACCAGGTTGAGGAACCAATGCTAGACCAATCATTGGTGTACCAGATTCTCTTAAAATAGTTTCTTCGTTTTCTGGTCCTAAATTTGCTGAGCCAATATCTAAGAGTCGAATCATTTTATCGCCAGCAGATTTAATAATTAAATTATTAAAATCCGCAACGGTAGTTAAGTTGCCTGTAGTTTTAACGGTTAACTCTGTTGTATTACCTGCAATTTTTCCAGAAGGTAATTCAATGTTTTCTCGATCAAGTGCGGTTTTTACGTCTAGCGGTGTTAATCTATAGGCCGCTAGTTTCAAGGGGTCTAGCCAAATGCGCATCGCATATTTTTTCTGTCCCCATATTTGAATGCTACTCACACCTGGTATTGTTTGTAAGCGTTGTGCAATTACATTCTCACCATAATCGCTCACTTCTAATTGCGAACGAGTGTCACTTTTTAATGTCATTGAAAGAATTGCATCTGCGTTTGCATCTGCTTTAGCAACTACTGGCAAGCCATTAATATCTTTGGGCAATGTACTAACTGCTTGCGCAACTTTATCGCGCACATCGTTAGCTGCTTCATCAATATTTTTACTTAAATTAAATTCAACCGTAACAATACTGGAGCCCTGGTTGCTTGATGATGAAATATTTTTTATTCCATCAATGCTATTGATGGCTTTTTCTAGCGGCTCTGTAATTTGAGATTCAATGATGTCTGCATTAGCACCAGGATAAGATGTTTTGACAGATACAATAGGCGGGTCAATGGATGGGAATTCACGAACGCCTAAAAATTTATAACCAATAAATCCAAACAACATAATGAGCAAATTCATTACGATGGTGAAGACTGGTTTTTTTATACTTCTGGTAGATAAACTCATGGAGGTATTATTTTAATTTTAATAAACTACCATCTTTAATAGACATGATACCCGATGTGATTAAAGTATCTCCAGCATGCAAGCCTTCTGTAATTTGAATTAATGCGTCGTTGCGAATTCCGGTTTTTACAATTACTTCAGAAGCCATATTGTTTTTAACTACATAAACTTTTTTACCTTTTAAAATAGGAATCAAAGCTTCGTTTGGAATTAAAATGGTGTTTTTTATTTCTTTCATTGCTAAAGCAACTTTGCAAAAAGAGCCTGAAATTAAATTGCCATCATTTTTTGCAATCGCTCTAATGCTTAATGTGCGAGTGTTTTCGTCAATGGCTGGATCTTTAGCATATACTAACGCTTTATAAGTTTTGTTATCTCCATCAACACTAAATGTAATAGATGGTTTCGCTTTTAAATGTGCTGCGTATTTTTCAGGAATTGAAAAAGTAATTTTTACACGGTCATCTTTTACAATTTTTGTAATGATGTTTCCGCTGTTAATAAAATCTCCAACTGAAACTGCTCTTAAACCCAAGTGACCAGAAAACGGCGCCTTGATTTCCGTTTTTGCTAACTGTGCTTTTAACAATTCACTTTCCGATTTCATAGATTGTAATTCGGTATTAACTACATCGTATTCTTGTTGTGAAATGGCTTCTTTTTTTAACAACACACGTTGACGGTATTCTTGCGCTTCGGCTAATTTTAATCTTGCTGCAGCACGTTGGTATTGTGCTTTTAATTCTTCGTCGTTTATTTTAAGTAATAAGTCTCCTTGTTTGACAGAACTCCCTTCATTAAATAGAACCTTTACCACTTTACCAGACATTTCCGGACGGAGCGCAACACTTTCTTCCGCTTGAATAGTACCTGTAACTTGAATAATATCTTGTATGGTGGTATCTTGTAATACGATATAATTGGCCACCTGCGGAGCGTTCATGCCTTTGCCCATGGATTGATTTTGCTGTGGAGCATTTGAGCAGGCACCTAAAGTTAAGCCTATGCTTAAAAACAGAGCCGCGTGTATATTTAATTGCTTGATGTTCATTGATTTGATTCTATAAATGGATAGCGCAAAGATACGCTAATATTTATAACGCAAATACAAAAACAAATGTTTTAAGGGAGTATAAACTTAATGAATTTGGTGAATTCGAAATTGATGTGGCGTGATGCCTTCAATTTTTTTGAATAAGCGGGTAAAATAATTGACATCTTGAAATCATGTTTCAGAACATACCGATGCAATTTTATTATTCGGGTTCACAAGTAATTTTTTCGCTTGTTTTATTTTTTCATTTAAAATAAATTCTTGCGGACTTAAACCTAATTCTCTTTTAAATATTCGATAGAAAGTAGACTTACTCATGTAGGCTTTGTTGCTCAACTCTTCTACACTAATTGCTTGTGCTAAATTCTCTTTAATATAACCTACAATATAGGCCAAAGGGTTGTTATTATTGGCATTGATGTAGAAACCGTTTGTTGCATTTAAGTTTTGCACTTGCATAATGCGAAATAATAATTCTTTTACTGCGAGATCTGCCAAAACATCTTTACCTAAAGAACTTCCGGAACAAATAGCAATTAATTTATTAACCAATACCGCAATTTCTTCATTGTTAAAAAAGTGATATTGATTGTAATCTAATTTCCATCCATCTTTATCTGTTTCTTTTGGAAAATTTTCATTTAAATATTCAATGGTTCTTTTAATGTGTTCCGATTCAATAGCCAGTGCAGTACATTGTGTGGGGTTAATGTTACTCGCTTCGGGAAAATCAATTCTCATGGTGGCATTGGCTGGTACAATTACACTTTCTCCAGGTAAATAATCAAAACCGTTTTGATCGAATAAATGCATTACCTTTTTTCCGCGCAACATACTGGTTACGACAAAATCGTTGAAGGTAAGGGGAACCATAAATGCAGCCGAATGTGTTTCGAACACGCTTAATTCACATTTCTCTAATGTATAGGCAGTTCTGTTTTCGACCAAAGTTTTCAGATTTCTTTTATCTGAAAGTGCTACAGTTTGTATGGTATGATTTACAGCCATGGAATCAATCTTTAAACTAATTTATTCAATTATAATGACTTATGCAACGACTTTAACCCAAATGCTGAACAAAAATATATTTTGACCGATTTGTGCTATTCAATTTAGGACAAAAATTTCAACCACATCGCTTTGATTTAATTGTGCTATGCTTTGATTCTTCTGTGCTAACCAGCGGGCAAAGAGAATCGCGAACTTGTATTTATCAATTATAACCTAAAAAAAATATGATGGAAAATTTAGCAAACAAACCAAACTTTAAAGCCAAGTATGACAATTACATTGGTGGAAAATTTGTAGCACCTGTTAAAGGCGAGTACTTTGACAATGCTTCTCCAATTGATGGTAAAGTATTTACCAAAGCAGCACGTTCAACGAAAGAAGACGTAGAGCTTGCGCTTGATGCAGCGCATTTAGCATTTCCAACTTGGAGCAAAACTTCAGTTACCACTAGAAGCAATGTGCTTTTAAAAATTGCACAAGTAATTGAAGACAATTTAGAATATTTAGCTACTGTCGAAACCATCGACAATGGTAAAGCAATTCGCGAAACGCGTGCAGCGGATTTGCCTTTAGTAGTAGATCATTTTCGTTATTTCGCAGGCGTGATTCGCGCTGAAGAAGGAACCATTTCTGAACATGACGAAAACACTGTTAGTATTGTATTGCATGAGCCACTTGGAGTAGTAGGTCAAATTATTCCTTGGAACTTCCCATTGTTAATGGCTACTTGGAAAATTGCACCTGCTTTAGCTGCTGGTTGCTGCTGTGTTGTTAAACCTGCAGAACAAACGCCTACATCTATTATGGTATTGATGGAATTAATCGGCGACTTATTGCCTCCAGGTGTTTTAAATATTGTTAGCGGTTTTGGATTAGAAGCAGGTAAGCCTTTGGCAACTTCTCCTCGTATTTCAAAAGTTTCTTTTACTGGCGAAACAACAACAGGCCGTTTAATTTTACAATACGCATCTGAAAACATTATACCTGCTACAATGGAATTGGGTGGAAAATCTCCAAACATTTTCTTCGAATCTGTTGGTGATGCGGACGATGACTTTTTTGATAAAGCAATAGAAGGAGCAGTATTATTTGCTTTGAACCAAGGCGAAGTATGTACTTGTCCTTCTAGAATTTTAGTTCACGAAAATATTTATGAAAAATTCATGAAGCGTGTGATTGAAAGAACTAAAGCAATTAAAGTTGGACATCCATTAGATGGCACGGTAATGATGGGTGCGCAAGCATCAAATGACCAGTACGAAAAAATTCAATCGTATTTAAAAATTGGAAAAGAAGAAGGTGCAGAAGTTTTATGTGGTGGTGAAGTAAATAATTTACCTGGTGAATTAGGCGGCGGTTATTATATTCAACCAACTATTTTTAAAGGCCACAATAAAATGCGCATATTCCAAGAAGAAATTTTTGGTCCAGTAGTTTGTGTAACTACTTTTAAAACTACCGAAGAAGCAATTGAAATTGCCAATGATACTTTATATGGTTTAGGAGCAGGTGTTTGGACTAGAGATGCACATGAGATTTACCAAGTGCCTCGTGCTATTCAAGCAGGCCGTGTTTGGGTAAATAACTATCATGCATATCCAGCTCATGCACCATTTGGTGGATACAAAAAATCTGGATTTGGTAGAGAAAATCATAAAATGATGTTAGAGCATTATCGCCAAACAAAAAATATGTTGATCTCTTATAGCAAGCAAAAATTAGGATTCTTTTAGTCAAACAAAAATGGAGTTAGTACCACGTGTAATTATAACAACTGCTGCCGAAACTTTAATCAAAACTTTATCCGAGCAATTTGGCGATTTGGTTTTTCACCAGAGCGGCGGTTGTTGCGATGGTTCTGCTCCAATGTGTTTTCAAAAAGATGAATTTAAAATGGGCGATAGTGATGTGGGTTTAGGTTATGTAGTTGGTTTCGGATTTTGGATGAGTAAAGACCAATTCGAATATTGGAAACATACACAACTAACACTCGATGTAGTTGAAGGCAGAGGCGCAAGCTTTTCGCTGGAAATCCCTACAGGCAAGCGTTTCCTGATTAGGTCAAGAATGTTTACCGAGCAAGAACAAAATCAATTAAGCCCATTATTTTACAAAGAATAAAAAAATCAATTCATAAAAAAAGGGCTCCAAATTTGGAGCCCTTTTTTATTTGCCTATTGTCTAAATTATTTCACGATGGCAATTTTACCATTTGATAAGCCATAGTTATTGGCATCAATGTAATGGTAGAAATAAATACCTGAACTTAATTTATCTGTAGCGATGATGTTTACACCATCAATCAATTTTTCAGTAATCAATAATCTTCCACTTAAGTCGTATATATTAATTTTACCTGATTTGTTTTTCAACTGAACTACATTCAATTGGTTTGCTGCAGGGTTTGGATATATTTTTACGAAATTATCTGTTAATACATTTTGCAAACCTTGTACCACAAATGTGTCAATTTTTACTACGTAATCTTCTGTTTCACCAGATCCAAATTGTGTACAAGCATCTTTTGCAGTAAGGGTTCCAGCAACTGATCTTGTACGAATACGCATTCCTGTTTTTCCTAATTGTGCATTTGCAGGAATAGTTATCATGGTTTTAGTAACCGAATCTAAAATTGATGTATCTGTAATAGAAATAAATTCTGTTGAATCAAATGAACCACTGTGGTCAAAATCAATCCAAGCACCAGCTCTTGAAACACCAGCAAACTTAGTTAACATTTCGTAAGTATAGTTTTTATTTAAAGTTGCTGTTGAATTACCAGAATCTGGATAAGATGCATAGTTGTTTAATGAACAACCTGTAAAACCATAATGCATTGTTGTGTTAGTGATGTTCACTGAATCAATCGATGTTAAAGAGTTAATACAACCACCACCTAGTGTTGAAGTGCAATAGCAATTGTAAAATGGATTGATACTTACTAAATGACCTGCAGTTGTATCTGAAATGTTTGAACAAGACAATACGCAAGCATAATAGGTTGCAGTGTTTACAGTATCTTTAGTACTTAAAGATTGACTGTTCATGTTTGTCCAATTTTTTCCGTCTGAAGATTTAATCCATTGGTAAGTTTGACCTAATCCAATTGAATTTCCATTCAATGATAAGTTTACAATTCCACCTGGGCAAACCGCCGTTTTAGAACTTACTACATTGCCTGTTGTTGGCGGAGTAGTACAAGCAACCGCTTGTATAATATTTACTTTATAGTCTTCTGTTTCGCCTGAACCAAATGTTGAACAAGCAACAGTTGAATCGTTTTGACCATTTCCTGAACGTGTACGAATACGCATTCCTGTTACACCAGTTAATGCTGTTAAAGGAATATTTAAATTCATACTAAGTGCTACATTCGCTACACTGCTTGTGCAAATTTGTTGCCATTCTGAATTATCAAATCTACCGTTGTGGTTGTAGTCAATCCAAACAGATGCTTTAACAGAACCTGCAAACTTAGCTTTCAACAAATAACTTTGTCCTTGCATTAATGTACCAGTTGTATTTCCAGTATTAGGGTATGAGCTATAAGCGCCTGTACCGCAACCGGTATTGCCATTATCTAAAGTTGTTCCTTCAATAGCTAATGAATCTAATGCAGTAGCTTGATTAGAACAATTTCCACCAATACCACTTACACAATAGCAATCGCTAAATGCTTTAACATTTACTTGAACAACATTAGTTGTTGAAGTTAAACCGCTACAAGTAATCTCACATTTGTAATATCCATTTGCACTTAAAGTAGTTGTAAACACTTTATCTGTTGCAGCAGTAATTGGATTCCAAGTGGTGTTATTAGTAGAACTAAACCATGCATAGGTCTGACCTGTTCCAATAGTATTTCCTGTAATGCTAAATGTAACTGGACTGTTTGCACAAGTTAAAGTGTCTGAAACATTTAATACACCTGCGTTTGGAGGGGCGATACATGCAGTTGCTGCAACAATGTTAATGATATAATCTTCTGTTTCTCCTGAGTTACCAAAGTTAGCACAAGCAGAAGTTGAATCGTTTGTTGAGTTTGAAGATCTTGTTCTGATACGCATACCAGTTAATCCAGCTTGTGCATTTGAAGGAATGCTAATATTATTATTGATAACAGTTCCTGTTGCAGAAGTTAAACTTAATTGTTTCCATTCTGAATTTTCAAAAATACCATTTCTGTTGTAGTCAATCCAAACAGATGATTTTACAGAACCAGTAAATTTATTACTTAAGGTATAAGTTTCTCCTTGCGTTAAACTTGCAGTGGTGTTACCAGACGCAGGATAAGCGATGTAGCTTCCGGTTGCACAGCCTGTGCTACCTTTAGCCAATGTAGTATTTGTAAACGAAACTGAGTCGATTGCAGTTCCTTGTCCACCAACACAACCACCACCTAAGTTGGTTACACAATAGCAATTGTAAAATGGATTCATGGTTACATTAACAGAAGTTGAAGTGTCTTTCTGTCCGTTACATTGAATAATGCAAGCGTAATATTTTGCAACAGCTTGGTTGGTTTGATAACTTACACTTGTTGCGCCAACAATAGTATCCCAAGAAGTATTATTACTAGAAGATAACCATTGATATGATAAACCCAAGCCGGTACTTGTACCCGAAAGGGATAAAGTAAAGTTAGAACCAACACAAGTTGAAATAGCTGAACTTAAAGCTGTACCTGCATTTGGTGGCGTTGTACATGCTGGTGCTGAAGTAATTACTAACTGGATGTTAGGTCTGTAATTAGTTAATGTTCCGTTGGTTGTTGGGATTACATTACTATTCGCAGCACTCTGCCAATACTGTGTACTATTTGCATTACCCTTAGTTGAAAATCTAAATCCTTTAGATAAAGTTGTCAAATCTGAACCGTTAGTTCCGCCGGAATTCGTTTCAATAATTATTTCAATATTGGTTTGGTTTGCATGCAAAAATGGGGTGCTAAATGTAATTGGCACCCAAGTGTTTTTTACAAACAAAGTACTGTTTAGTGTATCAGCAAAAACCAAAGTAGCGCCAGCTTCTTCAGCTGCTACGGTACTTGCAGCAAATGTAGTATCTGCAACTTCTTTGATATAAATTTTCACTGGTGTTCTACCAGGATTTAATACTGTATCGCAATAGAATGCAATACCGCTAATATTACCAAGTGAACCAATTTCCGCTTTGGTATATTTAATTGCAGTTCTTTCATAAGAACGATTACTGCCTAATGGCTTTCTTCTGATTGTTGCTGCACTGTTACCGGTAATGGTCACCCCAGTATTTGCACTTGGAATTGTTACCGTTGTTTGTGCTATTAATTCTGAATGAATAAATAAAACAGCACAAATTAAAAAGAGTAAATTTTTTAATTTCATAAAGTTGGTTTAGTGTAGCTTAAAAATAACTTAAAAAGGCGTACAAGTCCTAATTTTAAGACGAATTACTTCAAAATATAGACAAATCGAGGATATTTTGGCATCTTTGAGCACAAATCAAAGGCCCTTTAGTTTAATGGATAGAATGGGAGATTCCGGTTCTCTCGGTACAGGTTCGATTCCTGTAGGGGCCACTAAAAAGATCTATCATGTCAATTAACAGAGCAAGTAAATATTTTTTTTCTGTTTTATTTTTCCCAATTTCTTTATTTGCACAGAATTTTTCGGTGAAATTTAGTGTCGATATGCACCATCAAATTATTGCCACAAGTGGTGTGCATGTTGCAGGAAATTTTCAAAACGAAGCAGGCTTTGTTTCGGATTGGGATCCAGCAGCAACAGTATTAACAGATGTAAACGCAGATAGTATTTACGAAGTAACATTGAGTATCCCTGCTGGTTATTATGAATATAAATTTATCAATGGAAATAGTTGGGCAGGAGCAGAGAATCCACCCTTATATTGTAGCGTGGGCAGTACTTTCAACCGTTATCAAACCATTACAGGTAATATTAATTTGCCTGCTGTTCCGTTTAATAAATGCAATGCACCAGCAACAAATTATGATACTTATTGGTGGAACGATGCTGTTTTTTACGAACTATTTGTGCGCAGTTTTTACGATAGCAACAACGATGGCATCGGAGACTTTAAAGGCGTCATTCAAAAGTTAAATTATTTAAATGACGGTAATCCAAATACAAAAACTGATTTAGGAATTACAGCACTTTGGTTAATGCCAATGATGGCATCTCCTAGTTACCATGGTTACGATGTTACAGATTATTACGCAACGGAGCCAGACTATGGATCCATGTCAGATTTTGAAGAATTAATCGACAGCGCACATGCACATGGTATTAAAATTATCATAGATTTTGTGATGAACCATACCTCCAATCAGCACCCATGGTTTACACAATCGGCCAATAATGTCAATAACTACCGTAATTGGTACGTTTGGAGCCCAACTAACCCAGCATTTTTAGGCCCTTGGGGGCAAACAGTTTGGCATAATTACAACAACAGCTATTACTACGGACTTTTCTATAACGGAATGCCCGATTTAAATTATGACAATGCCGCCGTTAAAACAGAAATGTTTAAGGTAAGCGATTTTTGGCTTAATAAAGGCGTGGATGGTTTCAGGTTAGATGCGATAAAATATTTAGATGAAGACGGTACAGTTCTTGAAAATACACCAGGTAATTTTTCATTGTTACAAGATTTCAACTCTTCATATAAAAAAACAAACCCAGATGCTTTTGCCATTGGTGAAGTTTGGTCCGCTACCGCTTCAATAGTTCCTTATGTAGAAAACAAAAGACTAGATGCATGTTTTGAATTTGGATTGGCTGGTGCAATATTAACATCTGTAAATAATAAAAATGCGGACGCATTAAAAAATCAAATCAAACTAGTAACACAAGCATATCCAAGTTTACAATACGGAACTTTTTTAACCAACCACGATCAAGACAGGGTATATACACAGCTTGCAAATGACACCAGTAAAATGAAATTGGCAGCAGCCCAATACTTAACACTACCGGGCGTTCCATTCATTTATTATGGAGAAGAAATTGGAATGACAGGTTCAGGCGCAGATGAAAATAAACGTAAACCAATGCAGTGGAGTGCGGGAACAAATGCTGGCTTTAGTACACATATTCCATGGCAATCTTTAGGTGCAAATTATACAACAAACAATATTCAAACTTTGCAAGCAAATCCGAATTCAATTTGGAACCATTATCAAAAATTAATTCAAGCCAGAAAAGAAAACGAAACTTTGAGAAAGGGTTACGTATTATTATTTGATAACAAGAAAAATGTGAACTTGGCATTTGCAAGAATATACAATCAATCGGCAACCATTAGTTTAACTAATTTTTCCAATGCAAATGTTATGGACACTTTTGTTTTAGGAATTTCTACACTAATACCTGGAATATACCAAGCAAGTAATTTAATTACCGGTGAAAATTTAGGCAATGTGACAGTCAACAATAATGGAGGCATAAATGCTTTAGTTGTCAATTTAAAATCTGCTAGCAACATGCTTATAAACCTCAAAAGCACTGTTTCCGTGCCTTTTAATTCAAAAGGCAAGGCAATTGTCATGAGCCCTAATCCTGCACACGCTAAAGTTTATTTCAGATTAAGCAATGTAAACGAGGACTTTTCGGTAGATATTATGGATATGAACGGGCTTATTTTATTAACACAAAAAATAAGCAGCAACATTAACTATGTCAATATTGAAGCGCTACCCAATGGAATTTATTTTGTTAAAATTAAAGACAAGCACAACACACAAATAGAAAGATTGCTGAAGCAGTAAATTATAATTGTTGAAATAAAATTTCATTTTCTTTCACTTCAATTTTTGCTGTACAATTAAATTTTAAAGCAAAATTGAAAGCCAAATGTCCTGCTGGAAAATTAAAATAAACTGGAAAATTATAGGGCTTACATGCAGCTAAAATAATTTCTTCTACCGAACTTCCAAATGGAATTTCATGGTCTTTCATTGCCGTCATTCCCCCTATTAAAAGGCCTTTCAGACCTTTCAATTTTCCAGCCCTATCCAAACTAATCATCATTCGATCGATGTGGTATAAGTATTCGTCGAGGTCCTCTAAGAATAGAATTTTACCATTAGTATCGATATCGCTATAGCTTGCTTGTAAAGCATAAATTAATGATAAATTTCCGCCAACCAATAAGCCTTCCGCATTTCCAATTTTATTAAATTCGCTTTTTGGAAAATGAATTTCATTTTTTTCACCCATCAAAGCACGGCGCATAGAATGTAACGTTTCATGATCTATTTCGGATGGGAAAAGCGAAGGCATAGATGAATGAATACTGGCAACTCCCATTGCTGACAAATGAGAATGTAAAACGGTAACATCAGAAAACCCACATATCCATTTAGGATTTTTTAAAAAACCTTCCCACTGAATAAGGTCTATAATTTGCATGGTTCCATAACCACCACGAGCGCATAATATGGCATCAATTCGGTCATCGTCTAAGAATTCTTGAAAATTAGCGAGTCTTTGCTCGGCAGTACCAGCAAATTGATGGTGTTCGAGCCCTATCGAACTTCCTAAAACCACATTTAACCCCCAACTTTCTATTAAATTGATGGTAAATTGCAGTGCATCTGCATTTATTTTACGGGCGGTACTTAAAATACCAATGGTATCGCCTTTTTTAAGGTTTCTTGGAATGTGCATTGCGTTTAAAGCATTATCTTTGCCAAATTATATATTAATCACTCAGTTTTGGAAGATCAATTTAAAAGAACCACCGTTACCGCTGCATTACCTTATGCAAATGGTCCGGTACATATAGGCCATTTGGCAGGTTGTTATTTGCCTGCTGATATTTATGTGCGTTACCTTCGTTCTAAAGGTAAAGATGTGAAATTTATTTGTGGTTCCGATGAGCATGGTGCTGCAATTTCTATCAGAGCAAAAAAAGAAGGAATTACTTCACAACAAGTAATTGATAAATACCATCAAATGATGGGCGATGCATTTAAAGAATTCGGAATTTCATTTGATATATATGCAAGAACATCTTCGCCTATACATCATGAAACTGCATCTGAATTTTTCACTAACCTGTACAATAAAAATATTTTTACAGAAGAAGTTACGGAGCAATATTATGACGAAGAAGCAAAACAATTTTTAGCCGATCGATACATTGTAGGAACATGTCCTAATTGTAATAATGAAAACGCTTACGGTGATCAGTGTGAAAGTTGTGGCAGCACATTAAATGCTACAGACTTAATTAATCCTCATTCTACTTTATCAGGCGCTGTTCCTGTAATTAAGTCTACCAAAAATTGGTTCTTGCCTTTAGATAAAATGCAAGGCGACATAGAAGCTTATATTAATTCGCACAAAGACTGGAAAGCCAATGTATTTGGGCAATGCAAGTCGTGGTTAAACCAAGGTTTGCAGCCACGTGCAATGACAAGAGATTTAGATTGGGGCGTAAAAGTACCTTTGAAAGATGCGGAAGGAAAAGTGTTGTATGTATGGTTTGATGCGCCAATCGGTTATATTTCTGCAACTAAAGAATTAACGCCAGACTGGGAAAAATATTGGAAAAGCAAAGACACCAAATTGGTTCATTTTATTGGTAAAGACAATATTGTTTTTCATTGTATTATTTTCCCTGCTATTTTAATGGCACACGGCGATTATATTTTACCAGAAAATGTTCCAGCAAATGAATTCTTAAATCTTGAAGGGGATAAAATTTCTACTTCAAGAAACTGGGCAGTTTGGTTACATGAATACCTTCAAGAATTTTCGGGTAAGCAAGATATTTTAAGATATGTTCTTTGTGCAAATGCACCCGAAACCAAAGACAACGATTTTACTTGGAAAGATTTTCAGGCTAGAAACAACAATGAACTAGTAGCCATTTTTGGTAATTTCATTAACAGGGTAATGGTTTTAAGCCATAAGTATTTTGATGGGAAAGCCGGTGAAATTAATAATGCCAGCGCCTATGATACAGAAGTATTAGCAGAACTGGCAACATATCCAGAAAAAATTGCCAAATCAATTGAGCAATATCGATTTAGAGAGGCTTTGGGTGAATTAATGAATTTAGCTCGTTTGGGAAATAAATATTTAGCAGACACAGAGCCTTGGAAAATAATTAAAGAGGAACCTAAAAGGGTGGAAACAATTTTAGCAATCAGTTTACAAATTGCTGCCAACTTAGCCATTCTTTCAGAACCATTTTTACCGTTTACTTCAAAAAGTTTATTTAAACAATTAAATTTAAGTGCAAGTGATTGGAATACTGCAGGTGCAGCAAATATAATTATAGCAGGTCATCAACTAGGAGAACCATCTTTATTATTTGCCAAAATTGAAGATGAACAAATGGATGCACAACTCGCAAAACTTGCAGCATCAAAAAAAATTAACGAACAAGCAACGCATCAAATGGAAGCACAAAAACCACTCATCACTTTTGAAGATTTCAGCAAAAACGACATTCGTGTGGGCACCATTATTGCTGCTGAACGTGTTCCTAAAACTAAAAATTTGTTAAAGATGACCATCGACACGGGTATCGACCAAAGAACCGTTGTGTCTGGTATTGCAGCTTTTTATGAACCTGAAAATATCATTGGCCAACAGGTTTCTATTTTAGTAAACTTAGCGCCTAGAGCAATAAAAGGAATTAATTCAGAAGGAATGATTTTGATGGCAGAAAATGCTGATGGAACCTTAGCATTTGTGGCACCTACTCAAACAATTTCAAATGGCGGAAGCGTCAAATAAATTATATTTTTAAAAATCCTACATGAGCATTTCATTTGAAATTAAAAGCAAAATAATTATTACCTGTCCAAAATTTATTGCGCCTTATTTAGGTCAAGAGGTTACAGATTTAGGTTATACAATTACAGAACAATGGGCTACTGGTGTTGCAATTGAAGGCACACTAAACGATTGTATTAAATTAAACTTTTACATCCGTACTGGCAATCAAGTACTTTGGTTAATCAAAGATTTTGAAGCAGTAAATGCCGACTTAATGTATAAAGAGGCATTAAATATTGAATGGGAAAACATCATTAAAAAAGATGGTTATTTATGCATTACTTCTAATGTTGAAAATGACACCATTGACAATAATTTATTTGCAAATGTTAAATTGAAAGATGCGATCGTTGATCGCATGAAAGAAAAATTTGGCATCAGACCTGATAGCGGACCGGAAAGAAATAAATTGGTGATTCATTTATTTTGGAGAGAAAACAGGGTGTCGGTTTTTATCGATACATCAGGAGAAACCTTATCGAAACACAATTATAGAAAATTACCTGGCTCTGCGCCAATGCAAGAAAGCCTTGCAGCAGCAACCATTATAGCCAGTGGCTGGGATAGGAAATCGGATTTTGTAAACCCAATGTGCGGTAGCGGAACTTTAGCTATCGAAGCAGCATTAATGGCATTGAATAAATACCCAGGTTTGTTAAGAGCCTATTACAGCTTCATGCACATCGAAGGCTATAACGATGAATATTATCAAAGTGTAAGGGCCGAAGGAAGAGCCATCGCTTTAAAAAGCACGCCAGCAAAAATTATTGCCACAGACATTAATCCAAATGCAATCAATGCAACACGAATGAATGCGCAAACAGCGGGTGTTGACCACATCATTGATTTTGATGTTTGTGATTTTAGAGATACAAAAGTACCATCAGAGAATCCAGGTGTAGTTATGTTTAATCCTGAATATGGTGAAAGGCTTGGAGAATACGAAGAATTAGAAATTACATACAAAGCCATTGGCGATTTCTTGAAAAAAGATTGCCAAGGATATAAAGGTTTTATTTTTACAGCAAGCCCAAACCTAGCTAAAAAGGTAGGATTGAAGGCTTCCACTAAAACAGAATTTTTCAATAGTAAATTAGAATGCAGATTACTCTCTTACGATTTATACGGAGGAAGTAAACGCGAACCCAAAATAGTATCTTAATTAAAGCTCACACCATGTTAAAAAGAAGTTTAACCATTGCGATTACTTTCGCAAGCATTTTATTTTTCAATAACGCTATAGCACAGAAAAATAAAAACTCGGTAGTTGCACCAGCTACTGAAGCGCCAAAAAAAGACGCAAAAAAAACAATCAAAGAAACAGTAAAGCCAACTAAATTAATAGATGGTTTATTTGCCATGTATCAAGATACAGCCATTGGAACTGTTTTTATGAAAATTAAAAAAGAGCAATTAAACAAAGAGTATATCTATTTTAAT
Organism: Bacteroidota bacterium; assembly: GCA_039798705.1. Lineage (GTDB taxonomy): Bacteria > Bacteroidota > Bacteroidia > Sphingobacteriales > Sphingobacteriaceae > CAIKLP01. The sequence continues at coordinate 24,459 of JBDKFN010000009.1, read as the reverse complement.
TACGCTGAAAATGGCGTGGTTGCTGCAGGCGCATTCAAAGGCTCTTTCAGAGACAACGAAATTTTCTCTATCAGAAAATATTTTGATCGCATAGAATTTATTAAAGAAAACACTAATTATTATTTCGACCCTGCAAATCCAATTTCAAAATCTTCAGATGCAAACATCAACAAACCGATATTAGCCTCTTTAAAAATTGTAGCAGAAGAAGGCGAAAATTATTTAGTAAAAGCAGACGAATTATTTCTTTCAGAAAATTTATCTCAAATAAAACCATCTCCAAATCCGAATGCTAAACCTGGCGCTAGTTTTTCACTTGGAACTTTAAGTAAAGAAAAAACCAAATTCGCAAGCATTAGAAATTATCCAAAAAACACAGATGTAATCGTAGAGTATGTATACGACAACCCATCGCCAATGAACGGCGGTGGTCCAGACGTTACCGATGCTAGGTCTGTAACAGTAAAAATTCAACACTCTATTATTGAATCTCCAAAAAATAATTTCAAACCAAGATTCGACGATCCACGCATTGGATATTTTATGCAACAAATAGAAGATATGACCACTCAAAAGGCTACACCTTATAGAGATGTCATTAACAGATGGAATTTAGAGAAAAAGGATCCGTCTGCTGCTTTATCTGAACCAGTTGAGCCTATAACTTGGTGGATTGAAAATACTACCCCAGAAGAATTTAGGCCAACCATTAAAGAAGCAATTTTATCTTGGAATCAAGCTTTTGAGAAAGCAGGGTTTAAAAATGCCATTCGTTGTGAAGTGCAACCAGATACTGCTTCTTGGGACGCAGGGGATATTAGATATAATGTATTGCGTTGGACGTCTTCACCGTTTCCTCCATTTGGTGGTTATGGTCCAAGTTTTGTAAATCCTAGAACTGGCCAAATTATTGGAGCAGACATTATGTTAGAGTATGTGTTTTTTACCAATAGATTGAAGCAAGAAAAATTATTTGATGCTACTTCAATGACAGCTGAAGAAAATAATTTTAACAAAAATAATTTCTGTGATATCGGAAACTATTTTAGTCAAGCAACTCAATTTGGCAACGCCGCATTGATGGCTTATAGTGCAAGTGATGTTGAAAAAAGCAATTACATTAAACAGTCTTTATACTATTTAGTATTGCACGAAGTGGGTCACACTTTTGGTTTGAACCACAACATGAAAGCAAGTCAATTACACAATCCAATAAACATCAACAACAAAGAATTAACTAAACAAATTGGATTGACGGGATCAGTAATGGATTATCCGGCAGCTAATATTGCACTAGACAGAACTAAGCAGGGGCAGTACTTTACGACCAAACCAGGTCCATACGATTTATGGGCAATTGAATTCGGATATAGCCCTTCAGTAGTTAACGAAAAAGAGGAAACAGATAGGTTATTAAAAATTGCTAGCAGATCTAATGACCCTCAATTAACTTTTGGAAATGATGCTGATGACATGCGCGCTCCTGGAAAAGGAATTGATCCAAGGGTAATGATCAACGATTTAACCAGTGATGCTATTTCATATTCGATAGACAGAATGAAGTTATCGAACAACTTAATGAAGAAATTAAAATCAAAATATATAAAAGAAGGGCAATCATACCACGAAATGCGCAATGCCTATTTAGTTGCAGCTGGAGAATACAATACGTCTGCCGGCGTTATTTCAAGATACATTGGTGGTGTTTATATTGACAGAAGTTTCCCAGAACAAAAAAGTGCTGTAAAGCCTATTACGGCAGTAAGCTACGCCGATCAAAAAAGAGCAATGAAAGCCTTGTCAGAATATGTATTTGCGCCTAAAGCATTTGATTTACCAGCAGATCTTTACCAATATTTACAATATCAAAGAAGAGGTTTTAACGGTGGGAATGAAGATCCAAAAATTCATGAAAGAGTATTAAATATACAAAAAGGAATTTTTGCACATGTTTTAAGTGCAAATGTTTTGAAAAGAATTTCTGATGGAAGCTTATATGGAAATCAATATTCAGTTTCAGAAATGATGAATGATTTAACTAATGCTATTTTTAATGCCGATGCACAAACTAATGTAAATGGCTTTAGACAAAATTTACAATTAGCATACGTTGATAATTTATTAGAAATTGTAAATGGTGCAAATTTTGACTACCGTTCACAATCAAATGCATTGGCTAATTTGCGAAAAATAAAATCTATTTCAAATACAGCAGCAGCGCTAGGAGATTCAGATACAAAGGCACACAGAGCAAACATTATTTATACAATCAACAAAGGATTAGAGAAATAAATTGCTCCATTAATAAAAAAAGGCCTTGCAATTTGCAAGGCCTTTTTTATTTCTGAATAAGTCCAAGTCCAGGTTTATTTTCTAATATAATTTTTCCATCAACCAGGTTTGGTGTTTGAAAAGGATTATTCTTCACCATCCAAGGGCTATCTAAATCACAATAATCTACTTGTGGAGCTAATGCAGCGGCTGCATATATTCCACAAGAGGTTTCACTCATGCAACCCATCATAATTTTTAAATCTAAACTACGCGCTTTGGCAATCATTTTTTGTGCTTCAGCAATACCGGTAGATTTCATTAGTTTAATATTGATACCATGAAATGCTTGTGAAATATTTTCGATGTCGTACAATCGCCTGCAAGATTCATCTGCAAATAATGGCAATGGAGATTTTTCTTTCAGCCAACACATGTCTGCTATTTGGTTGATTTCTAAAGGCTGCTCAATGATGCTTACATTTTGAGTAGCTAACCACTCTATCATGGTCAATGCGTATTCTTTGTTGCCCCAGCCTCTATTTGCATCAACATAAATTGGCTTATCATTGATGCTCCGAATAGTTTCAATAATTTCTTTATCCTGTTGCGAACCCAACTTTACCTTCACAAAATGAAAAGGTTTCGCATCTTCCATTTTCTTGGCAATTATTTCTGGATGGTCAATGCCAATGGTAAAAGAGGTGAAGGGCATTTTGCTAGGGTCTGAACCAACTAATTCATAACAGGGTATGCCTTTTATTTTTCCAATCAAATCATGTAAGGCTATATCCATGGCAGCTTTTGCAGCATTGTTACCTGGGGCTAATCCATCTACATATTCAATGATTGACAAATATTGTGAGGGCTCGAAATTTTTTAAATTCACTTTTGCAAAAAATTCGTTTGCGCTTTCAAATGTTTCTCCTAAGTATGGTGGCATAGATGCTTCACCATAACCAACATGTGTTTCATAACTCAATTTAACCAAGACAATGGGCGTATAGTTTCTAGAAAAATTGGAAATCCTGAAGGGATAATTTAATTCGAGTTTCAACGCTTCTGTGCTAAATTCTATCATCGCTTTTGTATAATATCAGTACAATTCAAATCATTTATTACTTTTGTAAATATAGATTATGCAACAGACATTATACAATCCATTTATCAATTTTGAGTTCAGGCCAAATACTTGTTTCTTAACGGGTGAAAAACTAGCCGCAGATGCTACTCCGCTAAGTGTTTTTCCAGATTGGATCATGAATAAATTCGAGCTAAAAGATCAACCTTTTAAACTCTTAGACGAAACCTATACCACATACGGAAAACTAACACTGCCTTGCAGCGAAAGCGCACAGAATCGCATCATGCTATTGCAAGCAGAAGTAAAAATTGCCTTTCAAAATGGCCCGGATGCATTGGCTAATTTAACAGAATGGAAATTATTTTTTTGGTCAGGCTTGATCGCATACGGTTTAATATATAAAGAAATTAAACATGGATTAATCAATCAACAAAGAGGAGAAATGTTTGACCTATCTCCTGCCTTAATCGAAAAATTTAAAAACCTTTTATTTTTTTTACAAGGTATCGTTTTTGAAATGGATAAGTCAGAGGCAAAACCATTTTCACTTTTTACATTTAATGTCTTAAGCGACGAAACCCTTACTCCATTTGAGCATCGCAACGAAATAAACACAATGACATTGATGTTGCGAATTAAAAACACGGCTATTTTAATTTGCCTTCAAGACAGCGGTACAAATGAAATTTACCATCAAGCTTTAGTTGAAAAAATAAATAAGCAGGCAATTTCTGCAAAACAATTTCAAGAGTTTAACGCAAAAGTATTTTATTCAAATTACTTGTTTAATCAAATTATGCAATATGATTTTGTTGCACACGAAAACAAAATTTACATCAGTACCTTAAATGGATTTTTTGCAAAACCTCCATTTGACGAATGGGTTAATAAAACTTATGCACAAGTATTGGAAGCTTTTTGGAAACCTTGGAATGTATCTTTAATGGATATATTAAAAGATCCAACATGTCCAATTTCAGCTTTTGAAGCCTAAAATCCTGCATTTTTTGTCAAAAATTAGCTAAAAATCAAGAAAGAACGACGCTACTTTCGCATTTTTATTAACTTGCAGAAGATAAAAATATCAACCTAAATAAATTATGAAAAGAAAACTTTTACTCTTATTAAGCTTAGCAGTTGCTGGTTTCTCAGCATCTGCACAACAAGCATTTCACACACAAAATTCTGGATTCACAACAGCATCTAGAGGTATCAACGATTTCGATGTAGTAGATTCTAATATTGTATGGGCTGTTGCTTATGATGGTTCTGGCGCAGCTGCTACCATTCGCGATTTTACAGTTACTACTGACGGAGGTTATTCTTGGTTAGCAGGTGCTGTGAAAGGCACTACTGCATCAGCTTTGAACAATTACGGCTTAGCAAACATTTCAGCAATTGACGGTTCAACTGCATACGCATCAATCTATCCAGTAACAACTGCTGTTGGTTTACAAGGTGTATACAAAACAGTTAACTCGGGTGCAACTTGGACAAAAGTTTCTACTGGTGCATTTACCAATGCAAGTTCATTTATCAATGTGGTTCATTTTTTTGATGCACAAAATGGTATTGCAGCAGGTGACCCAGCAAATGGTTATTTCGAAATTTATACAACTTCAAACGGTGGTGTAAATTGGACTCGTGTACCAAGCGCAAACATTCCATGTACTCCATTAGCAACTGAATACGGAACAGTTGGATATTATGCTGCACACGATAGCACATTTGTATATCCAACAACATTTGGTCGTATTTTATTAAGTAAAGATATGGGTGCTACTTGGGCTTTAGGCACAACTCCTCTAGATAGTACAGATGGCACTGCTTTGCCAAGCATTTCTTTCCAAGACCAAGATTTTGCAGTAGCGGTAATGGCTAATACAACAGCAGCCGTAAATACATTTATCATCTCTCTTGATGGTGGTTTAACATGGGATTACGCTGGCATTGATACTGTTGGAGGTGTTTATGACTTCAATGCAATTGAATTTGTAAATGGTACTAACGGAACTTGGTTTGCTACTTCTGCAAATTCAACAACTGGCGGAATGGGCGCGGCTTATACTGAAGACGGCGCACAAACTTGGATTAGCATTGATAAAGAACAACATACTTGTGTTCGTTTCAACGACATCAACAATGGATGGGCTGGCGGTTTCAATACTTCAGCAACAGTTGGAGGAGTTTCTAAATGGGGATCTGTAAGAACCGCAGCTGGTTTATCAAACAACAAAGTTGATGGTTTTGAAGTTTATCCAAATCCTTCTAATGGTAAATTCTATGTGAAAGCAAACGTAAAAGGTGCATCAGCTATTAAAGTGATGGACTTAACAGGTAGAGTAGTATTTCAAGAAAACTACCCAACTAAAGCGTTATTATTTACAACAGTTGATTTGAGTAATCAATCATCTGGAATATATTTTGTGGAAGTTCGCGAAGGAAACAATGTTTCTATTCAAAAAGTAAGCGTACAATAAATAACATTAACCAATGAAAAGGCGGGCTAGTCCCGCCTTTTTTGTTTAGTGGTGCTTATAAAATAATTATATTCGCTTATGCAAATTTACCATGTTATCGGGTTAATGTCGGGCACTTCATTAGATGGTGTAGATCTAGCTTATTGTAAGTTTATTTTTAAAAACAATGCTTGGGAATATCAAATAATACAAACTGAGTGTATTCATTATGACCAACACTGGAAAAATAAATTGTCAAATGCAGAAAACGAAAGCGCATTAGCAATTAGCAAATTGGATGTTGAACTTGGAAAGTATTTCGCCAAACTCATTATTGATTTTATTGAAAAACATAAATTATCTGCTATAGATTTTATCGCTTCTCATGGGCACACAATTTTTCACCAGCCTGAACATCATTTAACACTGCAAATTGGATCAGGTGCGTCAATCTCTGCAAATACAGGCATTAGCACGGTTTGTGATTTTAGAACAATGGATGTGTCTATGGGTGGCCAGGGTGCTCCGTTGGTTCCAATTGGCGACCGAGATTTGTTTTCCAACTTTGATTTCTGTTTGAACATAGGCGGCATTGCAAATGTTTCTTATGATATAAATGGTGAACGATTGGCTTATGATATTTGTCCAGCAAACATGATGTTAAATTATTATTTACCCGATAAGCAAAGCATGTTTGATCATTCTGGAGAAATTGCTAGAGCGGGCTCGTGTAATAATGAATTATTAGACGAATTAAATAAGCTTTCCTATTATAAGCAAGAGCCACCGAAGTCATTAGGTAAAGAATGGGTGCTTGCAAACGTCTATACGCTAATTTCAAACTATAAACTCAACAATCAAGACATTCTAGCCACATTAGTAGAGCATATAGCCATTCAAATTGCTGCTAATTGCAAAAGCGCAAGCCATATTCCTAAAATATTAATCACTGGCGGCGGAGCATATCACCATTATTTAATAGAAAGAATAAAGTTGCATGCATCTGCAGAAATTATTATTCCAGAAGCAGAATTAATCGAATTTAAAGAAGCGCTGATTTTTGCTTATTTAGGAGTATTAAGAATGAGGAATGAAAATAATTGTTTAGCAAGTGTAACTGGTGCCACTAAAAACAATTGCGGCGGCGCAGTTTATTTTGCAAATTAAAAATACAACATGCTATCATTTAAAAAAAATACTAAAACTTTTATTGCATGGGCATTATTTTTTTGCTTGTTATCATTTATTAGTATTTATTTTCATAGCAGTTCGCAAATAATTAAACAAGAAAAAAATAGCATTCAAGCTAAAATTCTTAAAGAGCTTCGTGCTGCAGATGCAATGCTATCTGATACTTTAGTAGAAAAAATATGCGCTACAAGTGTTGATTCTATTGACAATAAAGAGTGGAGTAGTTTAATAGAAAGCAATAAGAAGAATCACCATATCGCGCTATTTTATCATCGAAATAAATTAAAATATTGGACAGACAATTCAGTTGTTTTCAATGAAAACGAATTAGCTAGCATTCCTGCCTTCTCTTTTCAAAAATTACGAAATGCATATTTTATTATATGCAAAAAAGCCAAATCAAACAACGCATTATTTTTATTAATCCCCATTAAGCGTGCTTATTCGTACGAAAACGAATATTTAAAAAATAAATTTGAAGAAAGATTAAAAATTCCCGATTACATTTCTCTAAATGAAAAAGACGCTTACGACAAATCGATCATTAAAGACTTAAACGGAAAGGAAATATTTACTATTTCTATATCAGAGCCAAAACTGAAAAGCCATCACTTTTATTTTGAAATTGTTTGTGAGATATTGGCTTTCCTATTTACAATAGCCGCAATAATATTGTATTTATTACAATTGGCTAAAAGAAAGTCTAATGGAATAGCAATATTAGCGCTGTTTGCTTTTTTGCTAGGACTAAAAACCATTACATTATATTTTCATTTACCTAAGGCCATCTTTCAATTACCTATTTTTGGCCCTAGTTTATTTGCGAGTAACTTTCTATTTGCGTCATTTGGCGAGTTAATTTTCAATGTATTTCTAATAGCAATATTTATTCAGTTCATAAATGCTACTATAACTAATCTTAAAATAATAAAATCCGAAATCACATTATTTATATTGCAAATCACGATAGCTGCTTTAGCCGTATTTTATTCTTTATTTATAAATACACTGGTTTTAGATTCAAGTATATCATATGACTTTTTCAATATCGAAAACCTAAACCTTTACAGCATAATAGGATTAACACTTATAGGAGTTTTAAGTTATTCTTTATATTTATTGCTTTATACAGCAATTTCAATTGTTGACAGCTCAATTTTGAATGCAAAACATAGACAAATAATTTTTACACAAGTGGTATTAATTATAGTTGCTTATTTTTATGCTACAATTGTAATTATACCCTTGTGCCTAACCATTGTTGTTTTATTTGCATTACTCAGAAGCAAATTTTCTAATAAGCAGCGGTTCCCCTTATCATATATCATATTAATCTTATCATTGTTTGTTTTGCTTTCGGTGAGCTTACTGTTTTATTATTCAAATCTAAAAGAAACACAAAATAGAGAATTGCTAATCTCAAAATTAGCGCTTGCAAATGACCCCATTGCAGAGTATTTGTTGGACGACATTTTAATTAATGCTGCTACGGATCCTTATATAATCAATCAAATTGGGAAGAGTCAGCCAAATCTTGGTTTAATTACGGAGCGGCTAAAGTCTAATCATTTTAACGGGTACTTTTCAAAGTATAACCGAAACATACAGTCGTTTAATTTAAACAACACATACGATCACAACCAATCTATACTGATTGATTCTTTTATTACAAATGCTTGTGAAGCTACAGTGAACGAAAATTTATTTTATCAAACCAATAACGATGGCGTTTTAAATTATTATGCAAAAATCAAATACCATATTCTAGGGAATGAAATATTGGCTGTTATATCATTAACAGCAAATTACTTTAGAGAAGATAATATTTACCCTGAATTATTTTTAGAAGGGAACCTTCACGTCAACAAAGATTTTAATCCATATTCTTACGCAATTTATAAGAATGAAAAATTAATATCACAAAAGGGAGATTACCCTTATTTTTCAACGCCAAAAGATTTTTATATTCCAGCAAAAGAATTTATTAAAAACGGCTATAGCCATATGGTTTACAGGCCTAACAAAGGATCGCTAATTGTTGTAAGTAAAGAGAATTATATTTTAGTTAAATATTTTTCTTTTTATTATTTATTTAATTGGGATTTTTTATAAAACTAAAACAAGCTTAAACTCTTGGAATGCAATTAATCAAAGAATGCATTTGCTTTTTAAAACGAGGATACAATTATCGTTGGTAGTTGCAGTTGTCATTTCGATTTCAATAATGGGTATTGTTACCTATTTATATATAAGCAACCTTAATGAATCGCAAGAACAAGAAAAATTAAGTCAAAAATTGCATGCCATTCAAAATATATTAAATGAACAAACAAATTCAGCTAGATTTGTTTTAGCTGTTAATAGTGATCAATTTAATCAAGACTTCCAGAGAGTAGCAGATTTATATCAAAGCGATATAAACTTATATGACCTAAACGGGAAACTTTTATTATCCACACGTCCTAAACTCATCACAGCTGGGCTTACAGCTAATTACATGAACCCTGCGGCTTTTTTAAAACTGTCTATTGATGGTCAGTCGGAATTGTATTTAAAGGAACAAGTTGGAGATTTAAAATATTTATCCGCATATATTCCTATTAGAAATACAAAATCAGAAATCATTGCCTATTTGAATTTACCCTACTTTGCAAATGCAGAAGAATACAATCAAAAAATTGCATTGTTTTTTAGTACAATCATTAATAGTTATGTATTAATTATTTTTATTGTTTCCGCCATTGCATTTTTTATTGCGAAATCACTTACCGCTCCTTTAAACTTAATTCAAAAAGAATTAGCCAAAATTAGACTAGGTGAAAAAATGAAATCAATTAATTGGAAGAGCAACGATGAAATTGGTACATTAATTCAATCATACAATAAAATGATAAAAGAATTAGAGGAAAGCGCTAATATGCTAGCAAAATCTGAACGCGAAAGCGCATGGAAAGAAATGGCAAAGCAAGTCGCGCATGAAATTAAAAATCCATTAACACCAATGAAATTAGGCCTTCAGATGCTTGAAAGATCATACAAAAACCAGGATGAAGACTTTAATATTAAATTTGAAAACTTTGCAAAATCATTTATACAGCAAATAGAGAATTTAACAAACATTGCAAATGAATTCGCAAATTATGCACAAATGCCCAAAAGCAAGTTAGAAGAAATTAACATTAAAACAGCTCTCTTAGCATCACTCGATTTATTTAAAAATAATACTCATGCATCAATTAATATTATTGATGACACTGCAGAAAAAATTACTGTATTAGGAGACCACGATAATTTTATCAGCATATTTAACAACTTATTGAGTAATGCGATCCAAGCAACCGAACACGTAGAACAAGCTCAGGTAAACATTCACTTATCAATTACTAAAGAAAAACTCTTATTAAGCATCAATGATAATGGCGCAGGAATTCCGTTAACAATTCAGGCGCAAATTTTTGAGCCTAGTTTTACGACTAAAAATAGTGGAATGGGATTAGGGCTTGCAATTGTAAAAAGTAATTTGACACAAATAGGCGCGGATATTTGGTTTGAAAGCATAGCCAATAAAGGGACTACATTTTACGTTTTAATACCTATTATAAAACAATAATGTATCCTAAGGCACTTTTATTCACTTTTTTGTTATCAATGCCAGCATATATACATGCACAAAATGCAATTGATAGTAAAGATTCATTAAATAAACCGCTACCAACTTTCTTAACTAAAAAATATTTTAACCGCGATAGTTTAACGCTTTTTCAAAGAACCGCACCAATAGCAAGCCCATTTGCTATTCCTAAAAACACCTCTGATTTTAATTTTGACAATGGCATTTCTAAAACAGGAAGTATTTCGAGAGTAATAAATATTGGGAACACGCAAGACTTGGGGGTTATGTCTTCATTTAACTTACAACTTTCTGGAAAACTAAGCAATGAAATAGATTTGTTAGCAGTTATTGCGGATGACAATATTCCAGTTCAACCGGATGGGAATACACAGCAGCTTCAAGAATTTGATCGTGTATTTATTCAGTTAAACAATGCTAATAGTAAATTAATTGCAGGCGACTTCGAATTAAAAAGTAACGGGAGTTATTTTTTAAATTATTTAAAAAAAGGGAAAGGATTTCTGATAAATACTAACCAAAAAAGCTACCAACTTTCTCTTGGAACTGCAATTGCAAAAGGGAAATACAGTAAGTACAATTTTCTTGGAACTGAAGGCAGCCAAGGGCCATATAGAATTAAGGGCCCAAATAATGAGCCCTATTTAATTATTATGGCTGGCACAGAGCGTGTATATATAGACGGAGAGTTATTAAAAAGAGGCGAACTACAAGATTACACAATTGACTATAATTCAGCCGAAATAACTTTCACAAACAAACGAATGATTACTGCTTATGCTAGAATAACAATAGAGTTTGAATATTCAGAAAAGAGTTACAGCAGAACAGTTAATGTTTTAAACGCATCTTTCAAACAAAAAAATATCGATTATAAAATAAATTATTATAACGAGCAGGATAATAAAAATATCAGCTTCTTACAGAATTTATCGAATGATCAAAAAATATTCTTAAGTAATTTAGGCGACCATATTGACCAAGCATATATAAGTTCTGCGGATACGGTTTCGTTTAATACAAATCAAATTTTGTATCAAAAATTGGATAGTTTAGGTTATACAATTTATGTTTACAGGCCTCTATACGACGGACAGAAATACAAATTAATTTTCACAGATTTGGGTCCAAACGCAGGAAATTACATTCTTAGTAATAATAGTGCTAATGGCCGCGTATACCAATGGATACAACCAATTTTAGGAGTTCCGCAAGGAAATTTCGAACCAGTTGTAAAACTGGTTACGCCCAAAAAACACGAACAACTGAGTATTGGGCTAGCTTTCACACCCTATAAAAACTGGAAAATTACCAATGAGACTGCTATTAGTAATAAAGACTTGAATTTATATGCTACTAAAGACGACCAAGACAATATTGGTTTTGCCAACAAGACTGTAATTAATAATCACTTAAATGTATATAACGATAGTATAAGAAGTTTTAATTTAGAAAATAATATTTCAATAGAATTAAGTGATAAAAACTTTAATGCTGTAGAGAACTATCGACCAATACAGTTTAATAGAAGTTATAATATTATAAATACAAACAGGGCAAATGATATATGGATAAACATAAATAGCAGACTAACTAAAGACCCTGATAATTTTTTAGAATACCACGCAAGTTTTTATCACCAAAAAAACCAGTATAACGCATTACAACATCAAATTACTGGGGCTATTATAAATAAGAAATGGAAGCTAAACACTAATACATCCTTGCTTCTTAGCGAATCAAATTATATTTTTTCGAGCACAAATTACGTAAAACAAAAAGCTAATTTAGAGCGAAATTTAAGTTTGTTTACACTTGGCATTTCCCAAGAATTGGAAAACAATAGAACTAGAATGACAATTAGCGATTCGCTTAACAAAAACAGTTTTGCATTTAATGATTTTGGAGTTTATATAAAAAATACAAACAACGGAAACCAAAATTTAAAAATTGCTTACAATCATCGCACAGATCAAAATCCTTATTTAAATAATTTAAGTACGAGCACTAATGCAAATGCAGTTACTATGAGTGCTGAATTCAACGGAAACAAAAAATCAGTTTGGTCATTAAATTATTTATATAGAAAATTTGAAGTATTGCAAAGTAATTCAAATTTAAAAAACGACCAAAATGCAATTGCGAGAATTAAACACAATGGCATTATATGGAGGGGTATTGTACAAACGGCTACATTTTACGAACTAGGTTCAGGTCAAGAGCCTAAGAGAGCATATTCCTATGTTGAAGTACCTATTGGACAAGGACTTTATGTATATAAAGACTATAATAGTAACGGCATTAAAGAATTAAATGAATTTGAGCTTGCCAAGTTCTCGTATGAGGCCAATTACATTAAAGTAAGCTTAATGTCAACTGATTTTATCAGGACTAAATCTACTAGCATAACAGAAAATATTTTATTTGATCCAACTAGTATCCAAACAAAAAATATTTATTTACAAAAAGCGTTGAAACTTTTTTCAAATCAGTTTACGCTAAAATTAGATAAAAAAGTGGCCGATGGCGGAGATTTTAGTATCAACCCTTTTTTAATTAAACAGATGGATACTTCATTAATTTCTTATGCTAAGGCAATTCGAAATACATTTTATTTTAATAGATCGAATCCTTTATTTGGTATAGATTATACATTTCAGCAAAGCGAGAATAAGAACTTATTAGTGAACGGATTTGAGAGTAGAAAAAAATTGGAACACATTTGGCAAATTCGTAAAATATTTTTTGAAAATTACTTAACAAATATATTTCTTCGTTTTGGCTCAAAGGGCTTTAATTCATACTATTTCAGCGAAAGAGACTATTCCATTAGTTTCATAGAATTCAAGCCAGAATTAACTTATCAATTCAATAGTTTCTGGCGCTTAACTACTGCAGCAAGTTATGCTACGCAAATTAACGAGAGCGTACTTAAAGAGCAAGCGAAGCGATTGTCTTTTAACGCAGAAGCAAATTATAACGCAGCAGGATCTTATAGCATTAGCAGCAAATGTAGCTTCATCAAGAATTCTTATAATGCGAATACAAATAATACCATAGCCTATGAAATGTTAGATGGGCTTCAAAAAGGAAATAACTACACTTGGAGTTTAATCTTTCAAAGAAACTTTACAACAGGCGTTCAGCTGAGTGTGATATATGACGGTAGAGCGTCAGACCAAGCGCCAATTATTAATATTGGAAGCGTGCAGGCAAGGGCATATTTTTAGAAATAAAAAAGCCTGATACATTGTATCAGGCTTTTTTATTTAAATTCCCTTTAGTTTTTATTTCAATTTCAATACTGTTTTTCCAATTGACGTGCCATCTGCATATAATACAATAGTATATTCGCCTGGAGTTAAACTAGAGCCTTTAGTCCAGTAAATACTGTATTCTTGGCTAGGGTTATTCTGAAAATCAAAACTTCTTTTAACAGAATATTGAAGCGCTTCCCCATTTGCATTGAATTTACTATCATTTGCATCTGTAACTACTTCCGCTTTATTTTCTGGGTTGATTACCCTCACAAAAAAATCTTTGTTACCGGTTGAAGCAACTTGATTATCTGCTAAAGTAAAACTGATTTTTATTTTCTCTAAACTTTTTACCCTATCTGTTTCGGATTCTTTACCATTTGACCTGAATTTTATTCCAGTAGCAATTAGCGAAGTTGGTTTTAATATTTCAGCTACAGCAACTTTATTAGAAAGCGAAATATTTTTATTCAATAAATCACTTGACTTTTTTTGTTCTGATTCAACAGTTTGTTTTAAGTCAGTATTTTCAGTGGTTAATTCTTCGTTTTCTTTTTTCAAGTCAGCAATTTGCTCTTGATATTTATTGATATAATAGCGTAATTGGTCAATTTCATTTTTTGCTTTTACCAGCTGCGCTTTGTTCATTTGTCCATGTTTCAATGCTGCCTGAAGCTCTGCCACCTTACCTTTTAGCTCTTCGTCTTTTGCAATTAAATTTTGATTTAAAGTGTCAGCATTTGCAGTAGCTGTGTTTAAGTCAACCTCTAGTTGATCTAATTCTGTCTGCAACTTAGACTTTTCATCGGTAGTCTGTTCGTATTTAGTTTCCGATTTATTTTTCTGTAACCAAAGAAACACATTCGTTGCAATAAGTAAAGCGATTACAACTAAAAGCGTATAAATCTTTTTAGTGTCTTTTTGCGGAGTTTGATTGTTTTCCATTTCCATTTTATTTTTTTGCAATTTCGTCAACATAGTTTAATCGTAAATCTGATAAAAATTGATTCAACAATTTTTCTGCATCTACGCTAATATTACCTTTTGTTTTATTTTTTAACATTTCAAGCATATCAATAGCTTGTTGTGCCTGCTCTATGTTTTTTTCAATGGCGTTAGTCATTGGATTCATTACTTTGCCTAAACCTTGCATGCCTGTAGAATGAAACAAGTAAATTAAAGAGGCAAATAGTTGTTCGTCTTTTTCCATAGCGAAATAAATTTGAACAAATATAAAGAAAAAGGCCGAAATAAAATTTCAGCCTTTTGTTATAGAGTAATGGTGTTTTGCTTATTTTATACTATTGAGCAGTTCTTCACTCATTGGCTTTGTGGTTGATGGAAAATATTTGATTAATTCGCCATTTTCATCAATTAGGTATTTATTAAAGTTCCAATTGGGTTGTTGGCTATTCCAACCATTAGCTTCTTTGTTTGCTAACCATTTAAATAAATCACAGGCGTTGTTACCTACAACATCTACCTTTTCGAAGAGTTGAAATGTTACTCCGTAGTTCTTTTGGCAAAAACTCGCAATCTCGTGGTTGTTACCTGGTTCTTGTCCACCAAAATTATTTGCAGGGAATCCAAGGATAGTTAAACGATCGCCATATGCTTTGTGTAATGCCTCTAGTGCTTCATATTGAGGGGTGAAGCCACATTTCGATGCCGTATTTACAATTAATACTTTTTTGCCTTTATAAACAGAGAAATCTATCAACGTACCATCAATTGCTTTCATTTTAAAAGCGTAAAAGTTTTTTGTGCTACTATTTTTTAATTCAGCGGGCTTGCTTTTTACTTGGTTAAAACCTAAACATGAAGTAAGCAGTGTTAATAGTGGAATAAATATTTTCATAAGCATTAAACGATTGACATTAGTTATTGTTTTATTTTTTTAGAAATTCTAAAATCATCATTTGCCAGTTAGTGATTTATATTTTTTTGCTCGCTGCTTGAGTTCATGTTCAACTTTTTCAGAATATCCAATGCTCTCTTTGCAGCCTTTTAAAATCGATTTCCATATTAAGTTAAAAAAACCTTGTTGCGGCTTTCTTTTAAGGTAAAATTGTGGGTGTATAAATTTGCCATAAACCGACGGGTTATCATTAGATAGCACCATTACATTTGCTAAGAATGAATATAATTTATGCTGCTTAAGCTGCTTCTCTCGGTTATCAAACTCTAAAACCCTAACCCTTAAATTTTTATATTTCATTGAAATATTAGCATCTAATCCCTTTTCATTCCCTTTTAGGTCTATTTTTAATTGTTGCAATTTGCAATTTGCAATTTCAATTTTTGCTAAAGGATGCAAGATAGCATTAAGCTTAGCCAGGTTATATACGCCCATTTCACCCTTACAATAAAAGGACCTAAGGGAATCGTGGTAAAACAAGCCCAGGTTAAGCGAAGTTTTAGCTTCGTTATTGAGCATAAACTCCAAGTCGACCTTCAGTAAATTATTTTCATTAATTTGAGTCGACTCGTTACTAAAATTACTAATAATACCACTCGTGTTTTTAAATGAAAAATCCCAAGTTAAATTATTAGCAGGTAATTTCTCGGAGTAATTTATATCCCCATTTACTATTTTGATATTTTTTATCGTGACAGGAAATTGTATGTCAAATGGTAATTGCTGAGGAAACTTTCTTTCCTTAAATGGATTAATTTCGAAACTTTTATTTAAATGAATTTTACATTTCATTTTTTCTACTGTTAATAGATCTGCATGAAATTTTTGCAAATAAATAAACTGCTCAAAATTAAAATTTGAAAAATGTAATCTTTTGAAAGCAAACTCATATCTTGTTTTTTGAAATCCAAATTCATCACAAAAATCAGACGCTGAACGATTAGGATAAATGTTTAAGTTGTAAACATTAAAGCCTTTAGAAGCGCTGCTTGCGCTGCATTCCTCAAAATTAATACGATATAGGCTATCGTTACTTGTATATGAAAAATCTCTTACAGTAAGCCCAATATCGTCTGCATAAAATGCTTTGTGATTAATAGCTGATTGAGCATCGATATTCAAATTTTTAACATAAAAATCGGAAAGATAAATATGTTGTCTTTGCTTTTTTAATCCACTATCTATTTGTAAGCAAAGGGTAATGTTTTTTAATTGAATGTTATTTATATTCAAGGATTGCATCGAATTTTTAATCAATTCATAAGGGTGTTGAAATTTATTGCCCTTCAATTTATTTTTCGCTGCCATTGCAGCATTATAATAAACGGCTATGATTGGTTTTTCTAATTGCAATTGATTGATGAACAATTTTTTATTGAAGTAGAAATCAAAAGGATGGGTGTTTTTAATTTCAAGTTTTTTAATAATAATGCTGAACAAGTAAATTGGCGCTTCATTATTACGATAAAGATGATGATAAACAGAAACATTTGGTTTTAACCTCAAGCTGTCAATGCTGAAATTTCCCGTCAAGAAATTAATGTGTATGTCTTTAAAGGAAACACTATATAAGTTATTAGTCGATAATTCGATGTTTTTTCGGATAGCATTGGCAACACTTGGTTTCCAATACCAGGCTAAAGAAAAGGCGCATAAAACCACAACAGTTATAAAAACTGCCAAAACTTGTAATATTCTAAGCCCAACCTTTTTGTTTAAAATCATTTTTGCTGTCCGATATACTAATATAGCCTAATTTGCCGGTTTATTTCAAAATCCAATAAAAATTAAAAACTGACATTTTTTCAGATTTTTAGTATTTTTGCATATTCATATGGAGCATTTAAAAGAGATTTTTCAAAAAGAGCACGATGAGCAAAGGCAAGGCGAAGCAACAATGATTGAATCGCCAATTGCAAATGAGCTAGCTCGAAAATTATATATAGAAAGTTATGGCTGTGCCATGAACTTTGCCGATTCTGAAGTAGTTGCAGCAATCATGTTAGAAATGGGTTTCCAGACAACAGCCGACCATAAAGAGGCCGATGTCATTTTTGTAAACACCTGCTCTATTAGAGAAAATGCAGAACAAAGAATTCGTAAAAGGCTAACCGATTTTAGGTCGCAAAAAATAACAAAACCTGGAACAATTGTGGGGGTGTTAGGATGCATGGCTGAAAGATTGAAAGCCAAATTTATGGAAGAAGAGAAACTAGTTGATTTGGTAATTGGCCCAGATGCATATAGAGACTTACCAGTACTATTATCTCAAATAGATGGCGGACAAAAAGCAATTAACGTATTGCTGTCTAGAGAAGAAACTTATGCAGACATTACACCCATAAGATTAAACACAAATGGAGTGAATGCTTTTGTGTCAATCATGCGTGGTTGCGATAATATGTGTTCCTTCTGTGTTGTCCCATTTACAAGAGGTAGAGAGCGAAGCAGATCTGCAAATTCCATCATCAATGAAGTAACAGAATTGTTCGAAAGCGGATATCGTGAAGTGATATTATTAGGACAAAATGTAGATTCGTATAAGTGGGAAAATGAATCAACCAATGAGGTTGTTAATTTCGCTAAACTTTTAGAAATGGTTGCGCAAGTTAATCCATTAATGCGCGTTAGATTTTCTACTTCACATCCAAAAGATATTACAGATGAAGTGTTACAAACGATTGCAGACCATGCAAATATTTGTAATTCCATTCACTTGCCCGTTCAATCTGGAAGCACCAGTGTATTAGATAGAATGAATAGAAATTATTCTAGGGAATGGTACTTAAATAGAATTGATGCCATTAGAAGAATTATTCCTGGTTGCGCAATTTCTACAGATATTATTACTGGTTTTTGTGGCGAAACAGATGAGGAGTTTAACGACACTTTAAGCATGATGCATTACGTAAAGTTTAATTATGCCTATCAGTTTTCTTATTCTGAAAGGCCTGGTACGCCTGCAGCAAAGAAGATGAAAGACGATATTGATGAGCAGACAAAGGCTAGCCGTTTAGATCAAGTAATCGCATTGCAAAGAGGGCATAGTTTAGAAAAATTAAAAGAGTTTGTTGGTCAAACACATGAAGTATTAATCGAAGGATTTTCAAAAAAATCTCCAAATGATTTTGCGGGGAAAAACGATCAAAATGCAGTTGTTGTTTTTCCTGTAGACAGCAGATTTAAAAAAGGAGATTATGTAAAAGTTTTAATAGAAACTTGCACATCAGCAACTTTAATTGGTAAAATTATTAACGAGTAAAAACAATATGGAATTACAAGTTATAAAAAACAGGTTTGGTATAATCGGAAACTCGCCTCTACTAAACAGGGCAATTGACATAGCAACTCAAGTTGCACCTACAGACATTTCTGTTTTAATTACAGGAGAGAGCGGAAGTGGTAAAGAAGTATTTTCTCAAATCATTCACCAATTAAGCGCAAGAAAACACGGTCCTTTTATAGCAGTTAACTGTGGCGCAATCCCTGAAGGAACAATAGATTCAGAGTTATTTGGACACGAAAAAGGTTCTTTTACAGGCGCACACGAAGCTCGAAAAGGTTATTTCGAAGTGGTAAGTGGCGGAACTATTTTTTTAGATGAAGTGGCGGAACTTCCAATTGGAACGCAAGCAAGGTTATTAAGAGTTTTAGAAACTGGAGAGTATTTAAGAGTAGGTTCTTCTAAAGTTCAAAAAACAAATGTTCGAATTGTTGCTGCAACAAATGTAAATGTATACGAAGCAGTTCAGCGCGGAAAATTTCGCGAAGATTTATATTACAGATTAAATACAGTTCCATTAAAAGTCCCCTCTTTAAGAGAGAGAAAGGAAGATGTATATTTATTGTTTAGGAAATTTATTTCAGATTTTTCGGTTAAATATAGGAGTCCAAATATTCAATTAAATGAAGAAGCTAGGGCTATACTAGAAAATTATACATGGCCTGGAAATATCCGTCAATTGAAAAATGTAGCGGAACAGATTTCCGTATTACAAAACGGACAACAAGAAATTGACGCACAAGAACTCATTAAATATTTACCATTCGAACAACCTATGAGCGGCTTGCCTGCTCGTTTGGGTCAGCATTCAGAAAACGATTTTTCTGAGCGAGATATTTTGTATAAAGTCTTATTCGATATGAAGAAAGACCTAACCGATTTAAAGAAGGTCGTATTAGATTTATTGCAAAATTCTGGCACTGCAAATGAATTTATCGCAGACAATACGAGCATTATTAATAAATTGGTTCAAGAAATTAACCCTGCAAACATAGACATGGCTGGTTTTCAAATGCCAATGCAAGTAAACCCTGTAAGCCAACCTAGCAGCAACTTTCAGCCAAATAATTTTCACGCTAGCCCATATAAATTAGAAAGTCCGATAGAAGAGGTGGAAGAAACCTTATCTTTGGAAGACAAAGAAATAGATTATATTAAAAAGGCTTTAAAAAAGCATAAGGGCAAGAGAAAATTAGCGGCTCAAGAATTAGGCATTTCAGAGCGCACCTTATACCGAAAAATTAAAGAATATGACATCAATCTTTAACATAGCAAAAAAAGCCAGCAGCGTATTTTTGATAATATTGCTGTTAACCTTGAGCGCTTGCGGAATTTATTCTTTTACGGGTGCATCTATATCACCTGAAACAAAAACAGTATCGGTAACATTGTTTCAAAACAATGCAAACCTAGTGGTGCCTACTTTAAGCCAGACCATCACCGAGTCATTAAAAGACAGAATAGTTACGCAAACTAATTTGCAAATTACTAGAAGCGCGGCTGATATTGAGTTCGATGGTCGAATTACAGATTACAGTGTAAGGCCAATGTCGCTTCAAGGCAACAACCAAACATCACAAAACAGATTAAGCATTTCTGTTAAAGTAAAGTACAGCAATAAAAAAGAAGAAGCTAAAAGTTTTGAATATACTTTTACCAGGTATGCCGATTTTCCTGGAACAAAAAATTTATCAGAAGTAGAAAACGAATTAATCAAAACTATTTCGACACAATTAATAGATGATATTTTTAACAAAGCATTTGTAAACTGGTAATATGGATTCAACAAATATTATAGCTTACATAGACCAACCCGCACATATGGATAAGACGGCACTGCCTGTCTTGAAATCACTCATCGATGAATTTCCGTATTGTCAAACTTTTCATTTATTAAATGCTAAGGCGCAACACAATACCAATGAAATCATGTTTGATACAACATTGCGTCAAACTGCTGCTTACGCTGCAAACAGGAAGGTATTGTATTATTTAATTCATGAGCAAAAAGCTAAAGTAACATTGCCATTATCTGAACCAGCCGAGCAATTAAATGCTATTGCGAATAATGTGAATCCGGACGCGGAAAAAGAAACAGAAAAAATTATTGAGGCAACACAGCCAGTTGAAAATATTTCAACTAGCCCAATCGAAGTTATCGAGGAGGCAGCCGCAGTTGTAAATACTGAAATTATTTCAGCAACAAATTCTGAAGTTGATATAGTAGCTAAAGAAGAAATATTGTCAGAACCAATACAAAATAACGATGGTGCTTTTTCATTTACGGAATGGCTTCAAAAAAAATCAAATAAACAAATCGCAAACCCAAGCGAAACTCCAATCATATCTGAAAACAAAACTCAAATAAAATTAGACACATCTGAGCAAATACAATCTTTGATACAAGATGAAATTGGCGAATTGATTTTGGGAAATGTTTTCAGCGAAGGATATTTTGCTAGCGATGCTGCCTTAGCTAAGAAACCAATTGTAGGTAATCAAAAACAAGAGGCCTTAATAGAGAGCTTTATCCAGTCTGAGCACCCTAAAGTAATTAAGGTGAACAAAGATGAAAAGGTTATTAATTTAGAGAATAAAGCAAAGAAGAGTGCCATTGACTCCCAAATTCCAGTCAGCGAGACATTGGCTGCAATTTATGTCAAACAGAAACTTTTCAATAAAGGAATTGAGGCTTATGAAAAATTAAGTTTGAAATATCCCGAAAAAAAGGCTTACTTTGCTTCCCTTATAGAAGAAATTAAATCAGAGATTAACAAATAAAATAGCACAAAATGTATACTTTTTTAATAGTAATTGCCCTAATTATCAGTGTTTTATTAATTTTAGTGGTTTTAGTACAAAATCCTAAAGGCGGAGGATTATCTTCTAGTTTTTCATCGTCTAACCAAGTAATGGGCGTTAAAAAAACAACTGACTTTTTAGAAAAAGCGACTTGGACATTAGCAATCGCACTTTTAGTGGTTTGTTTAGTAATCAATATGGTTAAGCCAAGCGCAGAAGAAGGCACTACGGAGCAATCTGCGGTACAAGAGCAAATTGACAACGCATCAACAGCGCCTCAAGCACCTGCAGCTAATATGCCAGCAAATTCAACATCAGCAGCGCCTGCAGCGGCAGACACTACTAAATAGTTTCAATAAAAGCATAATAAAAACCCTCGCAATTAGCGGGGGTTTTTTATTTGTGTCAGGCTGTCACGCTTCCTGCTCCAATTGACGGCTTATAAGCGTTCAAAAATGAAAAATTGTCGCTTTTATTGTCTAAAATTAGGCAAAAGTCCAATTGGCATAGCTTATGATAGATAAGGGTAAATTGTTAAACATTTAATATTAAAAAATATGGGAATCAGTATCAAACCAATTGCAGATAGAGTGGTAATCTTACCTGCTCCTGCAGAAGAAAAAACAGCTTCAGGAATTTTCATCCCTGACACTGCGAAAGAAAAACCTCAAAGAGGAACAGTTGTTGCAGTAGGCGATGGTAAAAAAGAAGAACCTATTACCGTTAAAGTTGGCGACGAAGTATTATACGGAAAATATGCCGGCACTGAAATTACTTACGAAGGCAAAGAGTATTTAATCATGCGCGAATCTGATATTTACGCAATTATTTAATTAAACGATTTAATCTAAAAATAAAATGGCAAAACAAGTTAAATACAATGTGGAAGCGCGCGATGCGTTGAAACGAGGAGTAGATATTTTAGCAAATGCAGTAAAAGTTACATTAGGTCCAAAAGGAAGAAATGTAATTATTGATAGAAAATTTGGTGCACCTTCAATTACTAAAGATGGTGTTACAGTTGCAAAAGAAGTTGAGTTAAAAGATCCATTGGAAAACATGGGTGCGCAATTAGTAAAAGAAGTTGCCTCTAAAACAGCTGACCAGGCTGGTGATGGAACAACTACTGCTACTGTATTAGCACAAGCAATTGTAACTGCAGGTGTAAAAAATGTTGCAGCTGGCGCAAATCCTATGGACTTAAAAAGAGGTATTGATAAAGCAGTTGCAGAAGTTGTTAAAAACTTGCAAGCGCAATCATCTCCTGTTGGCGACGACAACAATAAAATAAAACAAGTTGCTACTATTTCTGCAAACAACGACGAAGTAATCGGTAAATTAATTGCTGATGCAATGGCGAAAGTTGGTAAAGACGGTGTCATTACTGTTGAAGAAGCAAAAGGTACAGAAACAGAAGTGAAAACTGTAGAAGGTATGCAATTTGATAGAGGTTATTTATCTCCATATTTTGTAACCAACACTGATAAAATGGAAGCAGAATTAGACAATCCATTTATCTTAATTTACGATAAGAAAATTTCTTCAATGAAAGAATTGCTTCCAATTTTAGAGAAGCAAGTACAAACAGGTCGTCCATTATTAATTATTGCTGAAGATTTAGACGGAGAAGCTTTAGCTACGTTAGTAGTAAATAAAATTCGTGGTTCATTAAAAGTGGTAGCAGTAAAAGCGCCAGGTTTTGGTGATCGTCGTAAAGCAATGTTAGAAGACATCGCAATATTAACTGGTGGAACGGTAATTTCAGAAGAAAGAGGGTATAAATTAGAGAATGCAGAATTATCTTATTTAGGTCAAGCAGAAAGAGTATTAATCGACAAAGACAATACTACCATTATTAATGGTGCTGGTCAGAAAGAAGACATTGCTGCGCGCATTGGTCAAATCAAAGCGCAAATAGATTCTACAACTTCTGATTACGATAAAGAAAAATTACAAGAGCGCTTAGCTAAATTAGCTGGTGGTGTAGCAGTATTATATGTTGGTGCTGCAACAGAAGTAGAAATGAAAGAAAAGAAAGACCGTGTAGATGATGCACTGCATGCAACTCGTGCTGCAGTAGAAGAAGGTATTGTTGCTGGTGGTGGTGTTGCATTTATTCGTTCGGTTCAAGCATTAGAAGGTTTGAAAGGCGCGAATGAAGATGAAACCACAGGTATTCAAATTATCAAAAGAGCAATTGAAGAACCACTTCGTCAAATTTGCGAAAACGCAGGTGTTGAAGGTTCTATTGTTGTTCAAAAAGTGAAAGAAGGAAAATTAGATTTCGGATACAATGCGCGTGCAGATAGATATGAAAACATGATTGCTGCTGGTGTTATTGACCCAACTAAAGTTTCTAGAATTGCATTAGAGAATGCGGCTTCAATTGCAGCAATGTTATTGACAACCGAATGTGTTTTAGCTGATGATCCAGAAGATGAAAAAGGTGCTCCTGGTATGGGTGGTGCTCCTGGAATGGGTGGCATGGGCGGAATGATGTAATCATTCTTTCAAAATACAAAGCATAAAAAAAGTCCTCATCAAATGATGAGGACTTTTTTTA